>CAKKSJ010000297.1 GCA_919902965.1 Burkholderiales bacterium | reverse complement strand
GCCGGAGCGCGCCCGCAGGCCTCGCTTCGTCTATGATTTCTGCCGCGCCTCAGGCGCTGGACAAGCGCCGCTACACCCATTTGCATGGCTCCAGCGACGCCCTAGCCCTCGCGCGTCTGGCCCGGGACGCGAAGCCTTTGATCGTATTCTGCGCGTCGGCGCTAGACGCACAGCGCCTGAGCGAGGAAATTCCTTATTTCGCAGCCGGGCTGGCGGTCAACCTGCTGCCGGACTGGGAAACGCTCCCCTACGACAGCTTCTCGCCGCATCACGATCTCATCTCCGAGCGCTTGGCTACGCTGTACGCGATCAGCCGCGGCAGCTGCGACCTCACCCTGATTCCGGCAAGCACGGCGCTCTATCGCATGGCGCCGCCGTCCTATCTCGCCGCCTACACTTTCTTTCTCAAGCAGGATGAACAATTCAACCTGCCGCAACTGCGCGCGCAATTGACCCTGGCCGGGTACAGCCACGTTACCCAGGTGGTCGCGCCGGGCGAGTACTGCGTGCGCGGCGGCCTCATCGATCTGTTCCCCATGGGCAGCGCCCTGCCCTACCGCATCGATCTGCTCGACGAAGAGATCGAATCGATCCGCACCTTCGACGTGGATACGCAGCGCACCATTTACAAGGTCAAGGAAGTGCGCCTGCTGCCCGCGCGCGAGTTTCCGCTGGATGAGGCAGGCAGGACGCGATTTCGCGCACGCTTTCGCGAGTCCTTCGAGGGCGATCCCTCGCGCAGCAATATCTACAAGGATGTGAGCAACGGCATCGCGCCGGCCGGTATCGAATACTTTCTGCCGCTGTTCTTCGAGCACGCGGCCAGCATATTCGATTACCTGCCGGAACACGCGACCCTGTGCCTGCACCGCGACGTCGCCGCGAGCATAGACGCGTTCTGGAAGGACACCCAGTCGCGCTATCAACTGCTGCGCGGCGATCGCACGCAACCGCTGCTGTCGCCGGTGGACATGTTTCTTCCCGCCGAAGAATTCTTCGTCGCGGCAAAACGGCATGCACGCATCGACATCACCGACCCGCGCGAAACCGGCAGTGCAGCCGAGGGCGAGATCGTCGCCGCCGCCCTGCCGCCGCTCGCGGTTGAGCGCCGCGCCGCCGATCCGCTCACGCGGCTGAAAACATTCCTTGCGCGCACCCCTGCGCGCGTGCTGCTCCTGGCGGAATCGCTGGGCCGGCGCGAGACCATGAGCCAGTACCTCGCCGAGTACGGACTTGCGCCTGCGCCGTGTGCGAGCTTCGCCGAGTTCCGCGCCGGCAGCGCGCGCTGCATGCTCGACACCGGGCCGCTGCACCAGGGCTTTGCGCTCGAGAACGAAGCTATTTGCGTCGTCACCGAAGCCGAACTCTATGCCGGCACGGTACGCACGTCGAAACGCGCCGATGCGCGCGCCACCTCGGTCGAGGGCATGGTGCGCGACCTGTCGGAATTGCGTATCGGCGACCCGGTGGTGCATGCCCAGCATGGCATCGGCCGCTATCTGGGGCTGGTCAGTCTGGACCTGGGCGAAGGCGCGACCGAGTTTTTGCATCTGGAATATGCCCGGCAGGACAAGCTCTATGTGCCGGTCGCGCAACTGCACCTGATCAGCCGTTACAGCGGCATTGCGCCGGATCAGGCGCCGCTGCACAAGCTCGGCAGCGGCGACTGGGACCGCGCCAAGAAGAAGGCCGCGCAGCAGATCCGCGACACCGCCGCCGAACTGCTCAATCTTTACGCGCGGCGCGCCGCAAGAGTGGGGCATCAGTTCGAAATCAAGCAGCACGATCTGGATGCGTTTGCCGAGGGCTTTGGTTTCGAGGAAACGCCGGATCAGGCGGCCGCGATCCGCGCGGCCATCGACGACATGTGCTCGGGCAAGCCCATGGACCGGCTGATCTGCGGCGACGTCGGTTTCGGCAAGACCGAGGTGGCGCTGCGCGCTGCTTTCGTCGCGGTCTGCGGCGGCAAGCAGGTCGCCATTCTCACCCCGACCACCTTGCTGGCCGAGCAGCATTTCCAGACCTTCTCCGACCGCTTCGCGCAAATCGCGGACGAATGGCCGATCAAGATCGCGCAATTGTCGCGTTTTCGCACGGCGAAAGAACAGACGCAAAACGTGAAAGCCCTGGCCGAGGGCAGCGTCGATATCGCCATCGGCACGCACAAGCTGCTGCAGCGGGACATCAAGTTTGCGCGCCTGGGGCTGGTGATCATCGACGAGGAGCATCGCTTCGGCGTGCGCCAGAAGGAAGCGCTCAAAGCGCTGCGCGCCGAGGTGGACGTGCTCACCCTGACCGCCACGCCGATTCCGCGCACCCTCGCCATGTCGCTCGAAGGTTTGCGCGATTTCTCGGTTATCGCGACCGCGCCGCAAAAACGCCTGGCGATCAAGACCTTCGTGAGCCGCGAGAGCCAGGGCGTGATCCGCGAAGCGGTGCTGCGCGAATTAAAGCGCGGCGGGCAGATCTATTTCCTCCACAACGAGGTCCACACGATAGAGAACATGCACGCCAGGCTGGCAAAGCTGCTGCCCGAGGCGCGCATCGTGGTGGCGCACGGCCAGATGCGCGAGCGCGAGCTCGAGCGCGCGATGCGCGAGTTCCACCAGCAGCGCTACAACCTGCTCTTGTGCACCACCATCATCGAGACCGGCATCGATATTCCCACCGCCAACACCATGCTGATCAACCGCGCCGACAAGTTCGGACTCGCGCAGCTGCACCAGTTGCGCGGCCGCGTCGGCCGTTCGCATCACCAGGCCTACGCCTACCTGCTCACCCACGGCGAGGAGACACTCTCGGCGCAGGCGAAGAAGCGCCTGGAAGCGATCCAAATGATGGACGAACTCGGCGCAGGCTTCTTTCTCGCCATGCACGACCTGGAAATCCGCGGCGCGGGCGAAGTCCTGGGCGAGTCGCAGTCGGGCGAAATGCAGGAAATCGGCTTCAATCTTTATGCCGACATGCTCAAGCACGCGGTGCGCTCGCTCAAGGCGGGAAGCGAGCCGGACCTGTCGGCGCCACTCTCGATCACCACCGAAATCAATTTACACCTGCCGGCGCTGCTGCCCAACGACTACTGCAGCGACGTGAACGAGCGGCTGACGCTGTACAAGCGCCTGGCCAACTGCGAGACGGCGGCCGAGCTGGACAGCATGCAGGAAGAGCTCATCGACCGTTTCGGCCTGGCACCAGAGCCGGCGCAGGCGCTGCTCGAATCCCACCGACTGAGGATCGCCGCGCGCACTCTGGGCGTGGCGCGCATCGACGCCAACGGCGATGCGATCGCGCTGCACTTCATTGCCCAGCCGCCGCTGGACGGGGCGCGCTTCATACAGATGCTCGCACGGCAGCGCCACTGGAAACTGTCCGGCCCGAGCAAGCTGCGGGTGCAAACGCCCAGCGAAGGCCTGGCGCCGCGGGTGCAGACGGTGAAAGACTTGCTGAAAACCCTGCTCGGCGCGTTGCCGCCTGCGGGCGCGGAAAGCGCCTTTGCGACGCTGGGCAGCACATGAACCTGATCGTCCAGGGCGCCGTGCTGGACGATGCCGAACTGCGGCAACTGCTGCAGTTGACCGGCGCTCGGAGCGTCGAGCGACTCGGCCGCGCGGCTTACCGGCTGCCTGGCGCGCAGGCAGAAGCGGGCGTAGCCGGATTCTGCGCCCGGGCGGGGGTCGATTTCGGCTTCGTGCCCGCGGGCCGCAGGCTCGAAGACATGCGCCTGCTGGCGATCGACATGGACTCCACCTTGATCACCATCGAGTGCATAGATGAAGTCGCCGACCTTGCGGGGGTGAAGGCCGAGGTTTCCGCGATTACCGCCGCGGCGATGTCGGGCGAACTCGACTACACGCAAAGCCTGCGCCGCCGCGTCGCCCTGCTGCGCGGCCTCGACCAGGGCGCCCTTGTGCGCGTGTACGAGGAACGCCTGCAACTCTCGCCAGGCGCCGAAGCCATGCTCGCCGCGATGCAAGGCGCCGGCATCAAGACGCTATTGGTGTCGGGCGGCTTCAGTTTCTTCACCGAGCGCCTGCAAGCCCGGCTCGGCCTGGACCACTGCACCTCCAACGTATTCGAAATCGAGAACGGCCGCCTCAGCGGCCGGGTGATCGGGGACATCGTGGACGCAGACGGAAAGGCGGCGAAACTGCGCGCGCTGCGCGATGAACTCGGTATAGACAAAGCCGCCATCATCGCCATCGGCGACGGCGCCAATGACCTCGCGATGATGGCGGAGGCCGGCGTTTCCATAGCCTATCGCGCGAAACCGGTGGTGCGAAACAGGGCCGGCTATGCGCTGGACCACTGCGGCCTGGATGGCGTGCTGAACCTGTTCGCCTGAGTTAGGGGTTTCCTCCAAGATCGCCGATTGCGTACGGACGTGGTTTTCGTCCGTGCGCAATCGGTGATCCGCGCGGACGGGCCGCCGGCCGCGCAAGTACGGGCGCTGCCGCTCGAAGCATTCCCCGAGATTGACCGAAGTGGACGGTCGATCATCGCGCGCTCTGCGCGCCAACCCTGTTTTCGCTACGGATGAAAAGCGTATCCGTAGCGAAAACACGGTTCTGGATAAAAACACAAATGGGTTAGCGCGGCGAGTACGCGCACCCCGCCGGTATACGCGAGGCTATGTGTCTGCTATTTTTCCGCGGCCCGGCGCAAGCCGCCCGGATCGAAACGTTCCGCGACTGCGACATCGTCCGCGGTGCGCCCCTTCAATTCCTCGATTTCACGCTGCAATTGCTCCAGGCGATGGTCCTGATCCATCGAATGATCAAGCAGGCCCTGCAGCGCCTTTGCGAAGGGATCGTCGCTTGCCTTGGCGGTGACGGCATAGGCGGAAAAACCCAGCTTGGCTGCCTTCTCCTCGCGCGACCTGTCTTGTTCGTCCATGATAATGCGCGCCGGGATCCCGACCGCCGAGGCGCCCGGCGGAACGTCTTTCACCACTACGGCGTTGGAGCCTATCTTTGCGCCTTCGCCTACGATAATCGGCCCCAGTATTTTGGCGCCGGCGCCGACGACGACCCGGTTGGCCAGCGTGGGATGGCGCTTGCCCTTGTTCCACGAAGTGCCGCCCAGGGTCACACCATGGTAAAGCGTGACGTCGTCGCCGATTTCGGCGGTTTCGCCGATTACCACCCCCATGCCGTGGTCGATGAAAAATCGCCGGCCTATGGTCGCGCCGGGATGGATTTCTATGCCTGTCAGGAAACGCCCCATATGCGACACCAGCCGCCCCAGCCAGCGCAGGTTCAAATGCCACAGCCAGTTTGCGACACGGTGGATGCGCAAGGCATGAAAGCCGGGATAGCAGCTAATGACCTCCCAGGTCGTGCGGGCTGCGGGGTCGCGTTCGAATACGCTGGCAATGTCTTCACGAATGCTATTGAACATGTTTCTATCTGGTCGCTACCCAGCCTCCTGGCCAATCAAGCAAAATAACAATGTTAAATTAACTTCTTAAATATATCGTGCTATACATTGTTTAAACAGTAATATATAGGTTTGATTTACAGCGTTTGCATACTTTATTTTACTAATCCCTAGTCTTTTGGTCAAGTATTTTTATCGAATGACTTCAGTACCCCGCGCAGGATGTTGACCTCCTCCTGCTCCAGTCCGGCACGCCCAAACAGGCGCCGCAGCCGGGGGAGCAAACGCCTCGGATTGGCGGGATTCAGAAAACCGCTGGCAAGCAGGCTTTGCTCCAGATGGGCGTAGAAATTCTCCATATCCTCGTGCCGCGCCAGCGGCGCGTCCGCAAACGGAGGCAGAGTCGCACCCAGTGCCGCCACCCGCGCCTCATAGGCCAGCACCTGCACTGCCGCGGCAAGATTGAGCGAAGCATTGGCCGGATCGGCGGGAATATGCGCCGCCGCCCGGCATTGCAGGATTTCTTCATTGGTCAGGCCGGACATTTCGGTGCCAAACACGATGGCCACCTCGCCTTCTTGCGCGGCGGCAAGCAGAGGCTGAACAGCGCTGCGCGCATCGACCGATACATAGGCGAGTTCGCGCCGGCGCGCGCTCACCGCCAGCGCGTACACCGTGCCTTGCAGGGCCTCGGCCAGGCTGGCGCAGACGCGAGCGCTGCGCAGCACGTCCGACGCTCCGCTCGCCATGGCCTCGGCTTCGGCATCGGACGGCTTTTTCGGATTGACCAGGTAGAGCGAGACGATGCCCATGGTCTTCATCGCGCGGGCCGCCGCGCCTATGTTGCCCGGATGCGAGGTGCGCGACAGCACGATGCGAATGTGCGACAGCAGGTCTGCGCTCATATTAAAATCAACGCTTCTGCGCAAGCCGCGAAAACAGTCAAAGCCCCCACATCACATGCATCCCATGCTCACTATCGCGGTGAAAGCCGCGC
>CAKKSJ010000296.1 GCA_919902965.1 Burkholderiales bacterium | reverse complement strand
AGTTGGTCGGAGGGCTCGAGGTATTCGCCCTTGAGTCCGCCGCGTTGATCCGACATCAGGAACGCGGTGGCGTCATACAGGCCTTCGCGTTGCGCCTTTTCGCAGAAGATCTCGTATCTCTTTGCGTAGGAGGCATTCTTGAATTCCGGGAGCACCTTGAAATGCGGTTCTTTTTCCTTTACTGCCTTGGTCGAGGCAGCATCATGCTCAAGCAGCATTAGAAATCCGAGGAATGGCTTCATCGATGATTTGAACGCTCTTTCCTGATAGGCGCGCCAGAAGTCGTGGGCGTTGCCGATCGCTTCCTCGATGCGATTGTTGAAATTGTTTCCGTACGATGGCCCTGCCTGCGACTTTACTTCGACGCAGACGAGTAGATTGCCGTCCACGATTGCCAGCAGATCCCAGCGCTTGGTCGGCCGAAAAAAGCCGGGAATATAAGAATCGATTTGCCCGGTAAAGACTTCGGCGTTGTTGACGCCTGCGTCCTTGAGCACGTTGCGGATCAGCCGGAGGAATCCGTCAAGCTGCTTTCCCCCGGTTACCTCCGCTCTTCGCCCTTGGTCTCGGACTTTTCCGCCTTCCCGGCGCGGGCTCAGCTGCCCTGTTCTTGTCTTCCAGTAGTGGCGGATAGCCTTCTTGCCGTCGGCCTGGATCAGTGCGTCGAAGTTTTTCATCACCCCCCCGGACAAGATGAATGGTTGTCTCTGAGAAAAGGTTCGCGGTGTCCCTGGACACGCGCAATGCGGACATTTCGAAATAGTCCGGCGTGATCTCGACGCCGATACTGTTACGCCCCCATTTGGCCGCTGCGACATTCGTGGTGCCGGTGCCCATGAATGGATCGAGCACGGTATCACCGACGAAGCTGAACATGCGGACCAGGCGTTCCGCGAGCGCGATCGGATACGGTGCGGGATGATCGCGTGTGGAAGCGCCGGTAACACCGGTCCAGATCTGCTGGAACCATTGCTGGTATTTATCGGTGGAAATCACGCTCAGAATACGCGTGGCGAGTGACGGCGAACGGTAGCCGCCCGGTTTGCGCTCCATCAGAATGAACTCAATGTCGTTCTTGATCACCGCGTTCGGCTCATAGGGCTTGCCCAGGAACCCGCCGCCGTTCCCGTCGGCTTCGTAGGCGGCATTGGCAATTTTGTGCCAGATAATTGGAGAAAGATTGGTGAAACCGAGGGCACGGCAATGCTCCTGGATCGAAGCGTGCAGCGGCATCACTGAATGCACGCCTGCGTTTTTGCGGCGAGAAAGGCACACATCACCCACCACGCACACCAATCGCCCGCCCGGCACAAGCGCGTCGTAGCAGCCACGCCAGACTTCGTCGAGCGCCTTCAAAAACGTCTCGTAGTCGCTGACAAAACCCAGCTGACCGTCCGTTCGCTGGTACTCCTTCAGCGTCCAATACGGCGGTGATGTGACCACGAGATGCACGCTCGCCGGCTGCAGGAATGCCATGCGCCGCGCGTCCGCGTTGTAGAGCGTGTGAAAAGTTGGGATTCGACTGATAGCCTCCTCGATTGCTGCTACGCGTTTCGCATCCTTGGCGATGGCTGGGAGGGCTTTCTGATGGTCGCCGAGCTTCGACGCATCGAAGGGGAGAAAATCCGATAGTTCGAGGCTTTGTGCGGAAGGAGTCGCAGGATTCATCGCGCTATTATAGGGTGCCCGTGACAACCGGGAGCCATTCGCCGCATGTATCTTTTCGTGACTTAGCTCGACCGTCACGCGCTCGAGCGGAAAGCCCTTGAGATCTGCATACATCCTGTCGGAGACGCAGAAGCTCAGCACGCGAGCGTCGATCCTTGCATCGAAGGCGACGCCGGTGCCGCACAGCGGACAGAAGGTGACGACCACCGCTTCGTCGTCGTAGCGGTCGTTGACCACTTCGTGCCAGTTGAGGATGCGGACCGGATAGGCGCGCGCGATGCCGCTGCGGGAAATACCGAGCACGGCGTCCTTGTCCCGCAAGAAGGCGGCAAGCTTGCCGGGGATGAATTTCGGATGGTCGATCGCGGGGATGCCGTCCTTCGGCGGACCGCCGAAGTGTATCTGCTCGCTAGGAATCAGCGCGCCCTTCAGGTCGAAGCCGTTCATCTCCTCGGCCAGGACGGCGACGGGCGCACCGGCGGCGACGAGTGCGAGGCAAAGAAAAAGTTGTCGGAATCTCATTGGGCCGCCCGGGACCTGGCTTGGGGACAGATGCTTGGTCGCGTCGGGTAGGTGGACACTTATATTGCAGGAAACCGCCTTTGTAAGAAATCGGAGCCGGCTGCGACTAAGGCAGATGCAGGTCATATTCGAGCCATATCCCCCACCCCGATCACAGGAGCATACCCATGCGTACTCGTAAGATTTCGTTTCGATTCATCCTCGCTTTCATCGCCGGCCTGCTCTTCGCGGCGGCGGCCTGGGCGGCCGGCAAACCCTACGATCAGGCCGGCTTCGAGGCGGCACAGGCCGCGGGCAAGCCGATTCTGGTCGAAGTTCATGCCGACTGGTGTCCTACCTGCCGCGCGCAGGAACCCATTGTTTCCGAACTGATGCGGGATCCGAAGAACGCGGGTTTTGTCGTGCTGCGCGTCGATTTCGACAATCAGAAAGACGTGCTCAAGCGCCTGCGCGCCCAGTACCAGAGCACGCTGATCGTGTTCAAAGGCAGGAAAGAGGTATCCCGCTCCACCGGCGAGACGCGCAAGGACCAGATCGCGGCGCAGCTGGCCAAGGCTCTGTAGGCCAGACCAGCCGTGGAATTCGGTCTGGGCACCTACGGCATCGGCTTCGCCGCGGGCAGCCTGTCGGTCCTGTCGCCCTGCGTGCTGCCGCTGGTGCCGATTCTGATCGGCACGGCGGCGTCGGCGCATCGCCGCGGCCCGCTCGCGCTCGCCGCCGGACTGACGCTTTCCTTCGCCGTGATTGGCGTGCTGCTCGCCAGCGCCGGCGCCAGCCTGGGTCTGGACCAGACGGTATTCCGCAACATCGCGGCGATGATGTTGCTCGGTTTCGGAGTTCTGCTGTTTTCGACCGGCCTGCAGGAACGTCTTGCCGTGGCGGCATCGGGCGCCTCCAGCGCCGGGCAAGGAATGCTCGCGCGTG
>CAKKSJ010000295.1 GCA_919902965.1 Burkholderiales bacterium | reverse complement strand
GGTCGCCGACTTTGACGGCGAGCGGGCGCACTTTGCCGTCGTCCATCACCTTGCCCGTGCCGATCGCCAGCACTTCGCCCTGATCGGGCTTCTCGGCGGCGTTGTCGGGTATAACGATCCCGCCGGTCGTCTTGCGTTCTTCCTCAATGCGTTTGACGATTACACGATCGTGTAAAGGACGAATTTTCATCATGAGATTGCCTCCTTAAAGGCCAGCACAAGCGGAAAGATACTGCGGAAAGATGCTGACTGGTTCCTACCAGAAACACATGCTACGATACTGACCGGTAACTCTCCTGTCAACTAGAGATTGGACATGATCAAGAACCGTAAGACCAATGGACAATCGCCTCTCCGGAAGCGGGACCTGAATCGCCCGAGCGCCCGGAAGCGCATCTTCGACACGGCGTCGCAGCTCTTCTACCTCAAGGGAATTCGCGCGGTCGGGGTGGAAACGATTGCAGCAGAAGCCGATACCACCAAGATGAGCCTCTACAGGAACTTTCCTTCCAAGGACGAGCTAGTGGCTGAATGGCTGCGCGACCACGATGTCAACTTCTGGCAGACGTGGGACGCGATGGCCGGCCGACATCCCAAGGATCCCCGCAGGCAGCTAAAGGCCGCCTTTGCTCTATTAGCCAGACACGTTGCCGATCCCAAGGCTCGAGGCTGCCCCATGGCGAACGCGGCGGTGGAACTTACCGAGAAAGATCACCCCGCGAGAAAAGTGATCGAGGCACACAAGACGCAATTGCGGACCCGGCTTGCCCAGATGTGCAACCAAATGGAGGTCCGGGAGCCCGGGCTGCTGGCCGATCACTTGTTTCTTCTGATGGAAGGCGCGCAGGTCACTACCCAGACTCTAGGGGTGCGCGGTCCGGCAAGGAACGTTGCTCGCGCCGCCGAAACATTGATCGATGCGTACTTGGGAGCGTCTTGATGTCCAGGCCAGAGAAAATTTGCCCGCTCGTGCGCCCGTCTTTCAGTCTCGACGGGCTTCTCCACTTGTCGGGGTCGAATTCGCTCTGGGTCCGTCCGCAGTCTCTTTCTGGCTGGCACTTACGGTCCTGTCCCGCAGGTAATTTGATGCAACGGGGGGAACGCAGGGGCAGGGCAGCCCACGCGTTCGGCACAATGCGAGCCGGGTGTCCGCCTGACGCGGGGAGATCTCCTCATCGCCTCGACGAAGCACCTCCACGGACGCCGCCCGTCATGGAGCGGTCAAGATAGGCACCAAACTGCGTATCGAGGTCGTCGGCGAACTGGCCCAGACCGTCGCGCGGATAACGGCGCGCAAGGGCACACACAAGGTCCGATCGCTAGCCTTGGTGGTCAACGAACGCGGCCAGGCGCTCACTTACTCCGCGCTCGACGGCCGATTTGGCAAGGCCCGTGCGGCGGCGGGTAGCAGAGCTTATTTTGTGGAGAATCGACTATGGGCAAAGGTGATAAGCGCTCTTTCAGGGGCAAGCTATTCAAGGGTTCACATGGCAAAACCAGACCAGGCAAGATCGCCAGGAAACCGCCAGAGACGATACGGAAGCCAGCCAAGCAGAAGCAATAAACGGCCCCGCGGCAAGGGTATTAATCCCCTATGGCCAAAAAATGCCTTGGTCGGGGAGATATCTAGGTGTTAGGACAAGCTAATGGCAGCACATCAACCCAAGGCGACGCAGATCAAAGCGAGAAAACGCGTCGCGGCCTCCAATGCGAAAAGCGGCAAGCTGAAGGCTCGGCACAAGAGCGCTTCGCCGCCAAAGAAAAAGCCCTCGCTTGCGTCAAAGTCCATGGCTAAGAAGAAGCCTGCGGCCAAGAAGACCAATGCCGCGGTGAAGACAAAGCCCTTGGCCAAGACCCAGGCAAAACCCGCGCCCAAGCTTGAGCTGAAGTCTCGTGCCGGTAAGATCCAGGCGCCTGATAAAGGCGGCATGCCCTCGAAGCTGACACCCAAAGGCAAGGCCGCCAATCAAGGTGCGCCAGCGACGAAGCCAGCGCAGTCGGCCAAGCAAATCGCCAAGCAATTCGCCAAGCAGCAGGCGGTCAAGCTTTCGGCGAAGCAGAAGCAGGACCTGCGCAAGGGCGAGCAAAAACCAGAGAACGTGGAGGCGCGGCGAACGCGGCTGAAGAACCTGATCAAACTGGGCAAGGAGCGCGGCTTTCTCATCTATTCCGAGATCAACGATCACCTGCCCGACGATCTCGTGGATGCGGAACACATCGAGTCCATTATCACTACCTTCAGCGACATGGGCATCCAGGTCTACGACGTGGCGCCGGATGCCGAAACGCTGCTGATCTCCGAAAACGCGCCCGCGGTCGTTTCCGACGAAGCCGCCGAGGCCGCGCTATCCACGGTCGATCCCGAG
>CAKKSJ010000294.1 GCA_919902965.1 Burkholderiales bacterium | reverse complement strand
TGCTCGCGCATGAGTTGCAGGAGGCCTCGACCAACTACAAGCTCGATCCGCAGATTATTTTTACCGCGGTCGCCAATGTCCACCGGCGCTGCCGCGGCGCCTACGCCGTGGTGGCAATGATCGCAGGTTACGGTCTGCTCGCGTTTCGCGACCCTTACGGCATACGCCCGCTCGTGATCGGTCGCGTCAACACCGGCAAGGGTTACGAATACCTGGTGGCATCCGAATCGGTGGCGCTGGATACGCTGGGTTTCCAGATCGTGCGCGACGTCGCGCCGGGCGAGGCCGTATTCATCGACGAAGACGGCAATTTCTACAGCCGACAGTGCGCTGGCAAGACTTCGCTCAATCCCTGTATTTTCGAGTACGTTTACCTCGCGCGTCCGGACTCGCTCATGGACGGCGTGTCGGTGTACGAAACGCGGCTGCATATGGGCGAGCAGCTGGCGGGGAAAATCAGGAACCAGTACGCGCATCTGGACATCGACGTGGTAATCCCGATTCCGGATTCCAGCCGTCCAAGTGCCATGCAACTTGCGCTGAACCTGGGACTTTCGTACCGCGAAGGTTTTGTCAAGAACCGCTATATCGGCCGTACATTCATCATGCCCGGTCAGAGAGAGCGCAAGAAATCGGTGCGGCAAAAGCTGAATGCCGTGGCGATGGAATTCAAGGGAAAGAACGTGCTGCTGGTCGACGATTCCATAGTGCGCGGCACCACCAGCCATGAGATTGTCATGATGGCGCGCGAGTCCGGCGCCAACCGCGTGTTTTTTGCGTCCGCGGCGCCGCCGGTGCGCTATCCCAATGTCTACGGTATCGACATGCCCACGCGCCAGGAATTGATTGCCAATGGCCGCAGCCACGAAGAGATCGCGCAGGAAATCGGTGCCGACGCCCTGATCTATCAGGAACTGGATGCGCTCAAGGCGGCGGTGCGCGAGGCCAACCCGCGGCTTACTGAATTCGAAACGTCCTGCTTCGACGGAAATTACATCACCGGCGATGTGACGCGCGAGTATCTGGATAGCGTGGAAAATCACCGCAACTGCGCTCACGAGGGGGCGTTCGAGGAAGAGCAAAGCAGCCAGTTGGACCTGGGACTGGTGGAGACGGATTAGATCTCGTCCGAAGCGCTTCCCGCCCAATCGATATT
>CAKKSJ010000293.1:3553-5439 GCA_919902965.1 Burkholderiales bacterium | reverse complement strand
GCCCTCGGTCTGGTGCACTAGATCAGCCGCGGAAAACTGTTTGTTGGCGGCGCTGCGGCTCATCCTGCGCCCGGCGCCGTGCGCGCAGGAATCGAAGCTCTCGGCATTGCCCTTGCCGCGCACAATGTAGCTCTTCGCTCCCATGCTCCCCGGGATGATGCCCAGGTCGCCGGCGCGCGCGCGGATCGCGCCCTTGCGCGTGAGCCACACGTCCGCGCCGTAGTGGTGCTCCTGCGCGACGTAATTGTGGTGGCAGTTCACCACCTCGCCGGTGACTTCGAACGCGGGCAGGTGGCGCTTGAGCGCCGCCAGCACCAGCTCGACCATCTCGCGACGGTTCTGCATCGCGTATTCCTGCGCCCAGCCCACCGCTTCGACGTAGTCGCCGAAATGCGCGCTGCCTTCGGTGAAATAAGCGAGGTCGCGATCCGGCAGATGCGTCATCGCACGCTCCATGTCGCGCCGCGCGAGCGCGATGAAATAAGTGGCAAGCGCATTGCCGATGCCGCGGCTGCCGGAGTGCAGCATCACCCACGCGCGGTTGGATTCGTCCAGGCACAGCTCGATGAAATGATTGCCGCCGCCGAGCGTGCCCATCTGGTTGACCCACTTCGAATGTTTGCCGACCGACTTCAATAGCTGCGGGTGCTTCTTCAGCATCGCCTCGAGCCGGCGCGCGAAGGGCTGCGCCGCGCTCTCGAGCGCGCGGCTGTCGCTGTGCTGCTCGCGCCCGACCGGCACGTCGCGGCTGATCTGGTCGAACACCTTCTTGAGCGAACGCTCGTCGAGCTGGTTGCCGCTGAGCGAGAGCCGGCAGGCGAGCATGCCGCAGCCGATGTCCACCCCCACTGCGGCCGGGATGATCGCCGCGCGCGTGGCGATCACCGAGCCGATGCTCGCGCCTATGCCCAGGTGCACGTCGGGCATCGCCGCGACGTGGTGGTGGACGATAGTCAGGCTGGCGATGTTCTCCAGCTGGCGCTTCGAATTCGCGTCGGCGTCGTCGGTCCATATCTTGACCGGGACGCGCTGCGAAGAGAGTTCTTCCTTGATCGGCATGGCCCGCTCCAAATCCTATGCACGCTCGCCATCAACTTGACATAGTGGCACAATTTCCCTGGAGCCTGCCATGCCCAAGGTCATAGACCCACAACTCGCGCAAGTTACAGCCTTGTGCCACCGTTATGGTGTGCGCAAGCTGGAGTTGTTCGGCTCGGCGACCACCGGAACCTTTGACCCGCGGACCAGTGATCTCGATTTTCTGATCGATTTCGATCCTGAAGGCAACGGCAGCCTCTTTCACCGCTACTTCGGACTGAACGAAGATCTCGAGGTGCTATTCGGTCGCAAGGTCGACTTGGTAATGGTCGGTACGCTGAGAAATCCCTGCTTTATCGACTCGGTAAACAAGACTCGGCAAACGATCCATGCAGCCCCAGTCGCCGTAGCTGCTTGAGGACATCCGCGACGCCGTTGCCTTTATCGGCGAGGTGAGCGGCGCGCCGGAGAGCTTGCCAAATCTGATCAGACACGGGCCGGACAGGCAGGCCCGGTCTAATGCGCGCGAATTCAATGTTTGTAAATCCGCCCCCGCCGTGCGCCCTGCATGAGGCCCACCCCCGGGCCGACCAGCGCTGCTCCCGCGCCGGCTCCTTGAACACTTCCGCCCTGTCCCCCGTAACGAACTGTTACACCTTCGCAACAGACGCGCGCCCCCTCAAGGTCTAGGATGAACCTGAGGACACCATCATGAACATCACCAAACCGGCATTATTGGCATCGGCGCTGGCGCTGCTGAGCGGCTGCGTGGCAGTGCCGGCGGCTCCGGGCTACTACACGGATTCGGCCGGGTACTACGGCCCGGCGCCGGCGTATGTCGCTCCGGC
>CAKKSJ010000293.1:0-3453 GCA_919902965.1 Burkholderiales bacterium | reverse complement strand
CCGGCGCCGGCGTATGTCGCTCCGGCTAGCGTGTTTTTCGGATCGCGCATTTTCGTTCGGCCGCACCTCGGCGGCGGAGACCGCCGCGGAGCGCGCGACGCCGGCCGCCGCCCCGGTCGCGACTCCAATCGCGGCGGCGATCGCGGCTCCCGCCGCAGCCACGGCCGCCATTGAAGCGCCGGCGCAGCGCCAAGGCCGGATCAGGAGATTGAAACCATGAACATGATCAAAGCGAGCTTACTCGTGTCGATGCTGGTGCTGCTGGGCGGATGCATGGTGGTTCCGGTCAGCCCCGGCTATTACGCGCCGGCCTACGTCGGTCCTTCCATCGGCATCGGCATCTACGGCGGAGCTCACGGCCACGGCGGCGGCTACGGTCGCGGCTACGCTCGCGGCTGGGGCCACCATTGAAGCGACTGCAATAAGCAACGCATGCATTGAATCGGTGCGACACCAGGCGTGCCGGGACTTATACCCCTCGGTCCCGCTTGGCGGGAGAGGGGACAATCCCCGTGGGAACTTGCGAACAATGCAGCACCGGGCTGCAGGAGCGAGCTTGCCCACGAACGCATCGCGTCCTGGCGAATACTCTCCGGAAAATTGGCATTCGGAATGCGGCAGGCATTCCCTGCCCTGCGGCTGAATCAATCCCGCGCCGTGGTGGGCGAGCAGCTTCGCCTTGCTGTCGCCGCCGCCCATGCGCAGGTCGTGTCCGCAGACGCAGCAGCGTTACGCGGCTTTGATCGTATGAACTTCGAACGCGACCTTCAGCCATTCACGCACGGCGCCAAAAATCGCAGAGAGGTTGTCCATGCTCGGATTCCCTCTGGGAGAGAGCATCCGATGCAGGCTTTTGCTCGGCGTTTCGGTCACCTCGGCGAGCCGCTCGAATCCAATTGTCGCGTTGACCAGGTCGCGCAGAATGAGGCGGGCCGTTTCCGGCTCGCCGCTCAGAAACAGTGTTGCCGCTTCATCGAGAAGCGCCTTGGCGAATTGCGGATCGCGTGCGACGCGCTCGATCACGGTTTGCTTGAAATTCCGAGTCAATGCCATATGATCACCGTATTCCTTTCTTCGCTGTGGCCAACGTTCTTTTCCTATCCTTGTATTCCGCGTGCAATGCCTTGGCCTGGTCGATGTCTTTCTGTTGGCGGCGTTTCGTACCGCCACCGAACAGGATGATGAGCGCTTCGCCGTCCCGCGCCAGATAGATGCGGTACCCCGGCCCCCAGTCAATGACGTACTCGCCGATGCCGGCGTACCATTTGACGCTCGAAATATTGCCAAGCTCCAATCGCAGCTTGGCGGTCACCACCTTTGCCGCGGCTTGAGCATCCAGGCTATCGAACCACCTCTTGTACGGATTCGAGCCGTCGCCACGCAGGTATTCCTCTACCTTCAGCTTCATAGCCTGATAGTAACCGATATGTTACTTATCCGCAAGACGATCCACCTGTGCGACACGCGGGTTGGTACTCCCTCTCCTCGCTATCCCCGCGCCGGCTGCTTGAACACCTCCGCGCGGTGGCAAGTCTGGTTTTCGGACGACTTCATGTTTGAGCTATCGGCAGACGAATACGAAGGAATCCGGTCACGATTTGTTACCGCACCCAAGACGACCGCCGGGAACTCGTCACAAACTGTGACCAGTTCGCGGAAGCACCGCGGACGGAGTTGCCGTCCCTATGCCTTCACCGGACATAGTGTGGCCATGCTTTGCATCGGGATCGGAAGCGCACATGATATCCTTCTGTGCAGAGGAGAGACCACGCGGCGGATTAGCCCGAAGAACGCACTCGCGGCATAATTCGCCCTGGAGCCAACCATGACGAACCTGATCGACCAGCATCGCGATGAAGTCGCCGCCCTGTGCCGACGCGCCGGCGCACGGCGGCTGGACGCTTTCGGCTCGGCCGTCCGCGCCGACTTCGATCCGCAGGCTAGCGATCTGGATTTCCTGGTCGAATTCGACGACGTGCCGCCCGCCGCTTACGCCAAGGCCTATTTTGCGCTGAAGGACGGGCTTGAATCGCTGTTCGGCCGGCCGGTGGACCTCGTCACTGGGAGCAGCCTGGCCAACCCCTACTTCCGCGAGCGCATCCTGGCCGAGCGCCAGACCGTCTATGCACGCTGACGCGCGCAAACTGCTGTGGGATGCGCGCCACGCCGCCGAGCGCATCGCGCGCTTCACCGCGGGCAAGACCTTCAACGAATAAGAGGCGGACGAGTACCTGCGATCCGCGGTCGAACGCCAGTTCGAGATCGTCGGCGAGGCGATGAACCAGTTGCGGCGCGTCGATTCCGAAACAGCCACCGCGATCCCTGAGCTGCCTCGCGTCATCGCATTCCGCAATATCCTGGTCCACGGCTACGCAAATGTGGACAACCGCTTGGTGTGGGGCGTACTCGAAACCGATCTACCCTCCCTGCTCACCACCCTCGGCAGATTGCTGGCGAATCCGTAGAGCGATCGGCGGGTGCCAATCGCTGCTGCGCGAGTTGTGGCTGTACCATTCAGCTGACCATCGGGGCCGTCAACGGTCCGGGTAATGATCTGTATAAGCGGGGACCGGCGCACGCGTGGCCGAGAGCGATAACAAGGGTTTGCGGCAATATGCCCCCCTACTCCCGCGCCGGCTCCTTGAACACTTCGGCCCGGTGCCAGGCGAGGAACTCCGGCTGCGGCAGGCAGTCCCTGCCTTGCGGCTGGATCAGGCCGGCGCCGTGGTGGGCGAGCAGCTTCGCCTTGCTGTCGTCGCCGCCCATCAAGTGGCGGCTGAACACGATCTGGTGGTTCCCCGGCAGCATCGTGAACGCACCGAGGTCGAAGATCTTGTGGTGCAGCGAGCATAGTGCGAGGCCGTTCGGAACCACGTCCGGCCCGCGCGCCTGGAACCACTTGATGTGCGCGGCTTCCAGTCCGATCGCGTGGCCGCCCATGCGCAGGTCGTGCCCGCAGACGCAGCAGCGGTATTCGTAGGCGAGCAGCACCTTCTCCCGAAACGCGGGATCGCGGCGGCGCTGCGTTTGCTCGGGTGTGGTCGCAACTTCCGCCTCGAGGCTCAGCCCGACGGCATCCGCCACGTCCTTTCGGATGCTCTCCGGAAAATGGGCGTTCAGAATGCGGCGGGCAATCTCCGCGACGAGCGCAGGATCGCGCGCGAGGGCGATGCGCACCGGCTCGGCAAATCCGCCTTCGACGTGACCTCGTCGCAGCTCGGTGATGGTCGGCGTGGCGCCGGCAGGGCGGGAAGTGATTTCGGCCGGCCCGGCAAGCTGCCAGACGCCGTCGGTGCGCAGATGCCAAAACGGATTGTGCCGGGTCCTTTCGGAGCCGGAGGGACCGAACTCCTCCAGCAGTTTCCCGAGCTTACCCTCGATGCCGGCGAATTCCACCAGCGGGGATTCGCCGCGCAGCAGGCGCCCGAGCGCGAGCAGCACCAGCAGCGGCTT
>CAKKSJ010000292.1 GCA_919902965.1 Burkholderiales bacterium | reverse complement strand
GGAGCGCAACGCCGCAGGCGCCGCATTTGGAGGCAACCCGAAGGGACGGGGGATACAGCGCAACGGCTGTCGCCGTTGCGCTCCATCCGGGGCACACGCGCAGGCGCAAGCGCCTGCGCCGTGGGCGCAGCGCGGCGTTGCTCGTCGCTTGTTTGGAATGACCAAACGGCACTCCTCGCGCCTTGCGCTGCATCCCAAATTACCCCCGTCGCGCTCATGTGCTGAATGTCAACAGCCCCCAAGGCGAAGTAAGCTATGCTGCATAGCGCCCGGTCTTTCTCCTCGTCATAAGCCGTAGCCGATGCCCGTACCGTACTGGCGCCTGTCCGCCTTCTATTTCGCTTATTTTGCCTACGTCGGCACTGCCGCGCCCTATTTCAGCCTGTATCTGGCCTCGCTAGGGCTGGCCGCCGCGCAGATTGGCGTGCTGCTTTCGCTCGGCTCGCTGATGCGTATCATCGGACCGAATTTCTGGGGTTGGGTTGCCGACCGCACTGCGCGGCGCGCGCGCATCATCGCCATCACGATAGCGATGGGCGGCGTCTGCTTCAGTGGTTTGTTTTTCGTGCGCTCGTTCTGGGGGCTGTTCACCTTGCTGATTGCAACCGGCTTTTTCGCCAGCGCCTGTATGCCGCTCGCCGAGTCGCTTACGCTTTCGCACCTGCGTCCCGCGGTCAGCCGCTACGGATCCATCCGTCTTTGGGGATCGGTGGGTTTCATTGTCACTGTGACGCTGGTCGGCTATGCGCTCGACCTGCTGCCGGTCGCGAGCCTGCTGTGGATGATGCTCGCGACTTATGCGCTGAGCTGGGCGTGCGCGCTTGCCGTGCCCGATGCGCCTGCGGGCGGCGGGCACGCCGAGTCCGAACCGGTGTGGAGCATCCTGCGGCGCCCCGAGGTGGCGGCACTGCTCGGGGCGTGCTTGCTGATGAGTTTCGCGCACGGGCCGCTGTATGCGTTTTACTCGATCTACCTGGTGGACCACGGCTACAGCAAGGCGGCGGTCGGCTGGATGTGGACCGTGGGCGTGATCGCGGAAATCGGTGTGTTCCTGCTGATGCCGGCGCTCATGCGGCGCTATTCGCTCTCGGCGATTCTACTTGTGTGTTTCGCCGCGGCGGCGCTGCGCTTCCTGATGATAGGCTGGGGTGTGGATTCCGTTCCCGTGCTGTTCGCTGCGCAGTTGTTGCACGGGCTGAGCTTTGGCGCCCACCATGCTGCGGCGGTCACGACGATCCACCGCTGGTTTCAGGGGGCGCATCAAGTGCGCGGGCAGGCGATCTATCTGTCCGTGACCTTCGGTGCGGGCGGCGTGCTGGGCAGCGCGCTTTCCGGCCTCGGCTGGGACAGCATCGGCCCCGCCTGGACTTTCAGCAGCGCAGCGTTTGCAGCACTGGTCGGTTTTGCGCTGCTGAAATGGAAACTGCGGCCTGCGCATATCTGAACGGCTTGGCTGCCGCCGGGCGCTGCTTTTTGCTTCCTCTATCGGCTCCAAATCCCTGTTTTTTGTGGCATAATTCCCTGCTGTTCAATCCGCTTTCGGACCATGCCGCAAACCCTTTACGACAAGCTTTGGGCCAGCCATGTCGTGCACGTCGAGGACGACGGCACGGCGCTGCTTTATATCGATCGCCATCTGGTGCACGAAGTCACCAGCCCGCAGGCCTACGAGGGGCTGCGCCTGGCCGGGCGCAAGCCCTGGCGCATCGATTCCATCGTGGCCACGGCGGATCACAACACGCCTACCACCGACTGGAACGAAGGCATCAAGGACCCAATCTCGCGCCTGCAGGTGGAGACCTTGGACGCGAATATCCGCGAATACGGCGCCAAGGCGTATTTTCCATTTCTGGACAAACGCCAGGGCATCGTGCATGTGATCGGCCCGGAGCTGGGCGCGACCCTGCCCGGCATGACGGTGGTGTGCGGCGACTCGCACACCAGTACCCACGGCGCTTTCGCCTGCCTTGCGCATGGCATCGGCACCTCGGAAGTCGAGCATGTGATGGCGACCCAGTGCCTGGTGCAACAGAAAATGCAGAACATGCTGATCGCGGTGGAGGGCCCGCTCGCGCGCGGCGTCACGGCCAAAGATGTCGCGCTTGCCGTTATCGGCAAAATCGGCACCGCAGGCGGGACGCAATGCGCGGTCGAGTTTGCCGGCAGCAGCATTCGCGCCTTGAGCATGGAAGCCCGCATGACGCTGTGCAATATGGCGATCGAGGCAGGCGCGCGCGCCGGCATGGTGGCGGTGGACGACACCACGATCGCCTACCTCAAGGGACGGACCTTCGCTCCGACTGGCGAAAACTGGAACCGCGCCCTTGCCTATTGGCGCACGCTGGTCTCGGACCCGGGCGCGCAGTTCGATCGCGTGGTGCGACTGGATGCACGCGATATCCGGCCGCAGGTGACTTGGGGCACTTCTCCGGAGATGGTGGTGGCGGTGGATGCGCGCGTTCCCGATCCGGACAAGGAAAAGGATCCGACCCGGCGCGAGGGCATGGAGCGCGCGCTGATTTACATGGGGCTGAAGCCGAACACGCGCATCGAGGACATACGGTTGGATAAGGTGTTCATCGGGTCCTGCACCAACTCGCGCATCGAGGATTTACGCGCGGCGGCCACGATCGTGCGCGGCAAGCGCGTCGCCTCCAACGTTCGCCTTGCACTGGTGGTGCCCGGCTCGGGTCTGGTGAAAGCGCAGGCCGAACGGGAGGGGCTGGACCGCGTGTTCAGGGAGTCGGGTTTTGAGTGGCGCGAGCCGGGTTGCTCCATGTGTCTCGCCATGAACGCCGACCGCCTCGAGGCGGGCGAGCGCTGTGCCTCGACCTCGAACCGCAATTTCGAAGGCCGCCAGGGTGCCGGCGGCCGCACGCATCTGGTCAGCCCGGAAATGGCGGCAGCGGCCGCGATCGCCGGACATTTTGTCGACGTACGCAACTGGCGATAGGAGGGACGACTATGCGCAATGCCAAGATTTTTTTGCTTGTGCTGCTCGCGGCGCTATTTTCCAGCGGCTGCAATACCCTGCAGGGCATGGGCAAGGATATGAAGCAGGGCGGCGAAGCGATTGAGCGCGCGGCGAAGAAATAACACATGGAAAAATTTACTGTATTGAACGGGATCGTTGCGCCGCTAGACCGTGACCGAAGGACCGCCCGCGCTGCTGCGCGCGCTCGCGCGGGCTGTTAGAGAGACTGGATCGCATGGAAAAATTTACTGTATTGAACGGGATCGTTGCGCCGCTAGACCGTGCTAATGTCGACACCGACGCGATCATTCCCAAGCAGTTCCTGAAGTCGATCAAGCGCTCGGGTTTCGGCCCCAACCTGTTCGATGCCTGGCGCTACAAGGACATCGGCGAGCCGGGCATGGACAACGCAATGCGGCCGCTCAATCCGGATTTCGTACTGAACCAGGCGCGTTACAAGGGCGCGGGCATCCTGCTCGCGCGCAAAAATTTTGGCTGCGGCTCGAGCCGCGAGCACGCGCCCTGGGCTCTGACCGACTATGGATTTCGCGCGGTTATCGCGCCGTCGTTCGCCGATATTTTCTACAATAACTGCTTCAAGAACGGCCTGCTGCCGATAGTGCTCACCGAGATGCGCATCGACCATCTGTTCAATGAAGTAAATGCCTTCCCGGGCTACAAGCTGACTATCGACCTGCAGCAGCAGCTGGTGCTGACCCCGGACGGCGCTACGCAAATCGCATTCGAGATCGACGCGCATCGCAAGCAATGCCTGTTGAACGGCTATGACGACATCGGCCTGTCCTTGCTGAAGGCAGACAAGATCCGCGCATTCGAGGCACGCCGGCGCGCCGAGCAGCCTTGGCTGTTCGGTTGATAGACGCAAACCTGCTACTGGGTGGATAAATGAAAATTGCAGTACTTCCCGGCGACGGTATCGGCCAGGAAATCGTGGCGCAGGCGCTGAAGGTATTGGGCGCTCTGTCCAGGGAAGGTCTTAAGCTCGAGATCGAGCAGGCGCCGGTGGGTGGAGCCGCGTACGATGCGGCCGGTGACCCGCTGCCCGCAGCCACGCTGAAGCTTGCGCGCGAAGCAGACGCCATTTTATTCGGCGCCGTAGGTGGTTGGCAGTACGATGCCTTGCCGCGCGCCAAGCGTCCGGAACAGGCATTGCTCAGCCTGCGAAAAGAACTGGGCCTGTTCGCCAATTTGCGTCCCGCCAAGGTGTTTCCCGAACTGGTGTCGGCGTCGACGCTGCGTCCCGAGGTGGTAGCGGGGATGGATATCCTGATTCTGCGCGAGCTCACCGGCGACGTCTATTTCGGCCAGCCGCGCGGCATGCGTACCCTGGAAAACGGCGAGCGCGAAGGTTTCGACACCATGCGCTACAGCGAATCGGAGATCCGGCGTATCGCGCACGCCGGCTTTCGCGCGGCGATGAAACGCTCGAAAAAATTATGCTCGGTGGACAAATGCAATGTACTCGAGACCTCGCAATTGTGGCGCGAGGTCGTGTCCGAGGTGGCCAGGGAATATTCCGGCGTGGCCTTGTCGCATATGTACGTCGACAACGCCGCTATGCAGCTGCTGCGCGACCCGAAGCAGTTCGACGTGATCGTTACCGGCAACCTGTTCGGCGACATCCTGTCTGATGAGGCTTCGATGCTGACCGGCTCGATCGGCATGCTGCCCTCTGCTTCGCTAGACGCGAACAACAAAGGCCTGTACGAGCCTATTCACGGCTCGGCCCCCGACATTGCCGGTAAGAATCTGGCGAATCCCCTGGCGACGATACTGTCGGTCGCGATGATGCTGCGCTATAGTTTCAGTCAGGACGAGGCGGCCGATCGCGTCGAGGCCGCCGTGACCAAGGTATTGGCGCGCGGATTGCGAACTGCGGATATTCATCAGCCCGGGACCGAAAAGGTCGGTACCATACAAATGGGCGATGCGGTGGTGGCGGCCCTGTGATTTCAACATTTTTGTCGGGAAGACGAACATGAAAAAAGTAGGCTTTGTAGGTTGGCGCGGCATGGTGGGATCGGTTTTGATGGACCGCATGCAGGCGGAGAACGATTTCGCGCACATCGATTCAGTGTTTTTCACCACTTCCAATGTGGGAGGCAAGGGGCCGAGTCAGAGCAATACGCCGCTGACTGACGCGAAATCCGTCGCTGATTTGAAGCGCATGGATGCGATCATCACCTGCCAGGGCGGCGATTACACCAATGAGATTTATCCGAAGCTGCGTGCGGCCGGCTGGGACGGCTACTGGATCGACGCGGCTTCCGCGCTGCGCATGAAAAACGACGCGGTCATCATTCTTGATCCGGTGAACATGCAGGTGATCAAAGACGCGCTCGCGCGCGGCGTGAAAAACTATATCGGCGGCAATTGCACCGTCAGTCTGATGCTGATGGCTTTGCACGGCCTGTTCAAAGAAGGCCTGATTGAGTGGATGACCGCGATGACTTATCAGGCGGCGTCCGGTGCAGGCGCGCAGAACATGCGTGAATTGCTTGCCCAGATGGGCGCTGCGCACGCCGCCGTCGGCGGCTTGCTTGCTGATCCCGCATCGGCGATTCTGGAAATCGACAGCCGCGTGGCCGACACTTTGCGCGGCGACGCCTTGCCCAAGGAGAATTTCGGCGTCGCGTTGGCGGGAAGCCTGATACCGTGGATCGACAAAGAAATGGAGAACGGCCAGAGCCGGGAGGAATGGAAAGGCCAGGCCGAGGGCAATAAGATTCTTGGCCGTGAAAATCGCCCGATACCGATCGACGGCATTTGCGTGCGCATCGGCGCCATGCGCTGCCACAGCCAGGCGCTCACGATCAAGCTGACCCGCGACTTGCCGCTGGCCGAGATTGAGGCCATTCTCGCTTCCGCCAATGACTGGGTCAAAGTGATTCCGAACACCCGTGAAGCGAGCATACGCGAGCTTAGCCCGGCGACTGTGACGGGCAGCCTGAGCGTGCCGGTCGGTCGTCTGCGCAAGCTAAACATGGGAGGGCAGTACCTTTCCGCGTT
Organism: Burkholderiales bacterium; assembly: GCA_919902965.1. GTDB lineage: Bacteria > Pseudomonadota > Gammaproteobacteria > Burkholderiales > SG8-39 > 2-12-FULL-64-23. Next base: position 7,839 of record CAKKSJ010000292.1, on the reverse strand, counting down.
TACGGTCGGTGATCAGCTCCTGTGGGGCGCGGCCGAACCTTTGCGCCGCATGCTGCGCGTATTGCTCGCCGAGGAAGCGCAAAGCGCGACGCGGGAATCGCAGCTGGCAAATGCCTAGATCGGAATCGAGGGCTGGCTGATACGGGTTTTTGGTTGAAAAATACCTGCCTTGAGGCGCTTTCATGACAAGAAAGATTAGCTTGCAAGGCTAAGGCTATGATGTTAATTTAGTTAGTCCACATACGTCTTCAGGGGTGGAAGGTGGGTAAATCCGTCATTAGAACAAGCGTGCTGGGCTTGGCGTTTTTGTTGTTGCCGTCGCTCGCGCTCGCCGCGGGGCTGGGTAAGCTGACCGTATTTTCCGGCTTGGGACAACCTTTGAAGGCAGAGATTGAACTCCTCACCCTGCAAAAGGGCGAGGCGGACAAGCTCAGCGTACGCCTGCCGTCTCAGGAAGCTTTTCGAAAAGCCAACATCGATTACAGCGGCGCGCTGCTGTCGATCAAATTCAATATTGAACAACGTGGTGAAGGCAACTACGTCGTAGTGCTCAGTTCGTCACAGGCGATGAACGAGCCGTTTCTTGACTTGCTGGTGGAAGTGGACTGGACCACGGGCCGCCTGGTTCGTGAATACACTTTCCTGCTGGATCCTCCCGAATACAAGAGGCCGCAGGCCGCGCCCACGATTGCCGCGCCGGCGACGGGTTCACCCGTGATCAAGTCGGTGGAAATGCCGAAGCAGCCCATGTCGGTTGCTCCCGCGCCTGTGGTGCAGCGGCCTATGGCCCCGCCGTCACCCGCGCGGGCCGCAGCACGCGCGGCAGCAGCGGGTAAGCGCTATGAGGTGAAACCGGGCGATACGCTGACCAAGATTGCCAACGCCAACCGGTCGGAGCGCGTCAGTTTGCAGCAAATGCTGCTGGCCTTGTATCGCAGTAACGAAGATGTGTTCGATGGCAACAACATCAATCGCATGCGTTCCGGGAAGATCCTCAATATTCCCGACATGGAGACCGCGGCGTCGATCGATCAGGAAGAGGCCGTGCGCACGGTTCTGGCGCAGGGTGCGGCATTCAATGAATACAGGCGCAAACTGGGCGCCGCCGTCGCCGCCGCGACCGAGAGGGCGGACCGGCGTGGCCAAAGCGCGCGCGGCAAAATCACGGCGAAGGCCGAAGACAAGCCGGTGCCGACTAAGGATGCGAAGGACCAGTTAAAGCTTTCCAAGGCGGAGGAAGCAGGCAAACCCGGTGCCAGGCGGAGCGCGCAGGGAATGCAGGAAGATTTGTTTGCGAAAGAGAAAGCACTCCAGGAAGCGAACGAGCGCGTCGCAATGCTCGAGAAGAACGTGCGGGAAATGCAGAAACTGCTCGAACTCAAGAGCCAGTCCGGAGCGCAGTTGCAGCAGCAGGCCGCGAAAGCTGCACCGGCAAAAGCCGCCGAGCCGGCCAAGGCAGCGCCCGCAGCCGAGACCAAGGCGCCGCCACCCAAGGCGGCAGAACCGGCCAAACCGGAAGGCGCCGCCAAGTCTGAGCCGACAGCTGCACCGACAGCGCCTGCGCCGCCCAAGGCCGCTGCGCCCAAACCGCTGGCCAAGCTCGCGCCGCCTCCGCCGCCCGCTCCGGAACCGAGCTTGATCGACGAAATTCTCGGCAACGAGCTGGCGCTTTACGGTGGCGGCGGTTTCCTGCTGCTCCTGTTCGGCGGCTATGCTTACTACGCCTGGCGGCGCAAGAAGGCTTTGCAGCAAATGGAAAGCAGCGTCATGGGCGCGCCCAGCCTGGCCACGGATTCCGTGTTTGGCGCAGCGGGTGGTGCCAAGGTCGATACCGGCACTAGCGAGATTCAGGACGACTTCAGCCAGGGCGGCGCTGCAGCCGCAATGGTGGCCGACGATGTAGACCCCGTAGCCGAAGCCGATGTCTACATGGCCTATGGCCGCGATGCGCAGGCCGAGGAGATTCTCAAGGAAGCGCTGGCCAAAGATTCCTCGCGTCACGCGATTCGCGCGAAATTGCTTGAAATTTACGCCAATCGCAAGGATGCACAGACATTCGAGGCTGTGGCAGCTGAACTTCATGCGGCCACCAATGGCGAGGGGCCCGAATGGCAAAAAGCCGTCGCTCTGGGCGCCCAGCTTGACCCGGGAAATCCGCTCTACGGCGGCCAGGCTTCCGATGAAGGGGCGCAAGCTGATACTGACACCCAGGTCGTTGCCGATTCGGAAGCTGCACCGGATATCGACCTCGATATAGGTGGAGAGCCGGAAGCGTCGCCGGGTCTGGATTTTGATCTGGGCCTGGGCGGACCTGAGCAGGGCGGAACAGCCAAACCCGACGCTGAAGCGGAAGGCGCCGCGCCGGTAACCGAAGCGACGGCCGATCTTGGTTTCGATCTGGACCTGAGCGCCGGGGAAGAGAAAGCTGCTCCGGCTGAACCGCAGTCCAAGGCTGCAGGCATAGAAGCACCTCGCCTGGCTGGCGATGCCGCCGAGGCGCCCGCCGATATGTCTTCGTCCATAGATTTCGATTTTGAACTGCCCGGTTCAGGGGCTGCCGCGCCGCCTGCTGAGGCAACACCTGCCGCATCTGAGGAGCAGCCTGCCGCGGCGGCGGAAAGCGGCGGTATAGATTTCGATTTCAACCTCGATTTACCCGCGGAGGGCGGGGCGGCTCCGGCAGAGGAAGCACCTGCGGCGCCGCTGGATCTGTCAGCGATTAGCCTGGATCTCGGCGCGCCGGGCGAGGCAGCCGCGGCGCCCGATGCACACTGGCAGGAGGTGGCGACCAAGCTCGATCTGGCAAAAGCCTACCAGGAGATGGGTGACAAGGACGGCGCCCGGGAATTGCTCAACGAGGTACTCAAGGAGGGTGACGCGGCGCAGCAGGAGCAAGCACAGGCCATGCTCACGGCCCTGGGCTGATCCTGCCGAATATCGAAACGACCCCGGGCTGGTCCCGGGGTTTTGTTTTTTGTGGGTCGCCCGCGCATCAATTGGTCGCGGCCTGTGGCGAGCGTGTGCATCGCCCTGCGCGTCAAGTACGAGGCTAGGAACAGAACCGGGAAACATGAAAATCGCAATCGGCATCGAGTACGATGGCAGTCGTTTCCATGGCTGGCAGTCCCAGCCTTCCGGCGAAACCGTCCAGGATCACCTGGAGCGCGCGCTAGCGTCCATCGCCGGGGAACCGGTACGCCTCGCCGCGGCCGGCCGCACCGATGCCGGCGTACATGCCTTGGCGCAGGTGGCGCATTTCGAGACCTCGGTGCTGCGTCCGGAATCGGCATGGGTGCGTGGCGTCAATGCGCTGCTGGCGCCATCCGTGGCGGTGCAATGGGCGGTCCCCGTGGCCGAGGATTTTCACGCGCGCTACTCGGCGGTATCGCGTAGCTATCGCTATGTGCTCTACAACCATCCGGTGCGCCCGGCCTTGCACCATGGCCGGGTCGGCTGGTTTCATCTACCCCTGGATACGGAGGCGATGAGCGCAGCATTGGCACATCTTTCCGGTGAGCATGATTTCAGCGCGTTTCGTTCCAGCGAATGCCAGGCGAAAAGCCCGGTGCGCACCCTGCAGCGCGCGGTCATCGAACGACACGGCGTTTATCTCAGTTTTGAGTTCACCGCGAATGGCTTCCTGCATCACATGGTACGCAATATCGTCGGCTGCCTGGTCTATGTGGGAAAGGGAAAGTATCCTGCGGAGCGACTGGCCGAGGTGCTGGCGAGCCGTGATCGCCGTCTGGCTGCGCCGACATTTCCGCCGGACGGGCTGTATCTCGAGGCCGTAGAATACGCACCGGGGTGGAAGTTGCCCGCGTTTGAATCAAATCGCGTTGTTTTTCCGGAGCTGACATTGGCGTGAGGACGCGTATCAAGATTTGCGGCATCACGCGCGTAGCGGACGCCCGTATCGCAGCGGAATCGGGCGCCGATGCCATTGGCATGGTGTTCTATGCGCCCAGTCCGCGCAATGTCGATCTGGAGCGGGCGCGCGAAATCGTCGCGGTGATTCCCCCTTTCGTAAGCATAGTCGGCCTGTTTGTCAATCCGGCGGCGCGAGAGCTTGAGTCGGTGCTGCGCGCCTGTTCCCTCGACCTGCTCCAATTCCACGGCGACGAAGCTCCCGACTTTTGCGGCGCTTTCGGGCTGCCCTACATCAAGGCGGTGCGGGTCAAACCAGATACCGATTTGGTACAATGCCTGTCGCCTTATCGGGCGGCGCGCGCCTGGTTGTTGGACGCATACCACGATCAACTTTACGGCGGCACTGGCGAGTCGTTCGACTGGAAGCGGATTCCGCGTGACCTGGCGAGACCACTCATACTCTCGGGCGGGCTTACACCGGAAAATGTGGGCGCCGCCATACGCCAAGTCAGGCCGTCGGCGGTGGATGTGTCCAGCGGCGTGGAAGCGGCCAAAGGGATCAAGGACGCCGCAAAAATTGCGGCCTTCATAGCGGGAGTGAAGAATGAAATTGCATGACCTTCCAGACAGCCATGGGCATTTCGGCCCCTACGGCGGAATCTTTGTCGCCGAAACCCTGATCCAGGCGCTGGATGAACTCAGGATTGCTTACGAAAAGTATCGCAGCGATGCGGATTTCATGGCGGAATTCCGCTATGACCTGAAGCACTACGTCGGCCGCCCGAGCCCCGTCTATCACTGCAAGCGATTATCGGAGTTCCTCGGCGGCGCGCAGATCTATCTCAAGCGCGAGGACCTCAATCATACCGGCGCCCACAAGATCAACAACACGCTGGGGCAAGCCATGCTGGCGCGGCGCATGGGCAAGCCGCGCATCATTGCCGAGACCGGTGCCGGCATGCATGGTGTGGCTTCGGCCACGGTTGCAGCCCGCTACGGCCTGGACTGCGTGGTGTACATGGGTTCGGAAGACATCCGGCGCCAGGCCGCCAATGTGCACCGCATGAAAATGCTCGGCGCCACCGTGGTCGCGGTGGAGTCCGGGTCGAAGACGCTGAAAGACGCGCTGAACGAGGCCATGCGCGACTGGGTCACCAATATCCACAACACCTATTACATCATCGGCACGGTCGCAGGACCGCACCCGTACCCGATGATGGTGCGCGATTTCCAGTCGGTGATCGGCGAGGAATGCCTGCAGCAAATGCCGGAGCTCGCCGGGCGCCAACCGGATGCGGTGATTGCCTGCGTCGGCGGCGGATCCAACGCGATGGGTATCTTCTATCCCTATATATCGCTCGACGCAGTGCGTTTGATCGGCGTGGAAGCCGCGGGCCATGGTCTTGCAAGCGGAAAGCACGCCGCGTCTTTGACTGCCGGCCGGCCAGGCGTGCTGCATGGCAATCGCACCTATCTGTTGCAGGACGCGAACGGCCAGATCGTGGAAACGCATTCCATCTCCGCCGGCCTCGACTACCCGGGCGTTGGACCGGAGCATGCCTGGCTGAAGGATAGCGGCCGCGCCGAGTACGCCACTATTACCGACGACGAGGCGCTCAAGGCATTCCACGATCTTTGTCGCTTCGAGGGCATTATTCCGGCGCTGGAATCCAGCCACGCGCTGGCGCATGCAGTGAAATTGGCGGCCGCGCTGCCGAAAGACAGGATTCTTCTGGTCAATTTGTCCGGACGCGGCGACAAGGACATGCATACGGTTGCCGAGAAATCCGGTATCCGGTTCTGACGAACATTTTGGTGAGCGCACTGCTCTATAACGAGGATGCACTGACGGGAGTCGAGCGTCTTGCCGACGCGTCCGTGGATCTGGTGATTGCGGATCCGCCCTACGGACTGGGCAAGGACTACGGCAATGATTCCGATCGCCTGGGCGCACACGAGTACCTGATCTGGAGCCGGCGCTGGATCGATGCAGTGCTGCCGAAACTCAAGGCGAACGGCAGTCTGTACGTGTTCCTCACCTGGCAGCACAGTCCGGAGATTTTCAGCTATCTAAAGACGCGGCTCTCCATGGTCAACGAAATCATCTGGGACCGCAGAGTGCCGAGCATGGGCGGCAGCACGCGCAAGTTTTCCTCGGTGCACGACAATATCGGATTTTTTGTCAAATCGCGCGACTATCATTTCGATGTCGACGCGGTGCGCATTCCGTATGATGCCGAGACCAAGAAGGCGCGCACGCGCTCTATTTTCGTCGGCAAGAAATGGCTGGAATCCGGCTACAATCCGAAGGATGTGTGGAGCGTATCGCGCCTGCATCGCCAGCACGCGGAACGCGAGGACCATCCCACGCAAAAGCCGATCGAGATAGTCGAACGCATGGTGCTGGCAAGCTGCCCTCGGAGCGGAACCGTGCTTGACCCTTTCATGGGCAGCGGGACTTCGGCCGTAGCGGCTGCGCGGAACGGCCGAAGCTTTGTGGGATTCGAGCTCAACCCCGACTATTTCGCCATTGTCGAAAAACGCGTCGCCGAAGCTGCGAGCAGCAGGAATGGCAAGAAGCACGCAGCGGCCGGTCTTTCTTCTGTACTGTGAAATCCCGATGTCACGTATTCAGTCAAGCTTCGAGCAACTCGCCAGGAATGGTCGCAAAGCGCTGATCCCATTCGTCACCGCCGGCGACCCGGAACCCGGCATGACCGTCGCCTTGATGCACGCGCTGGTCGAGGCCGGCGCGGATGTGGTCGAACTCGGCGTGCCGTTTTCCGATCCCATGGCCGATGGCCCTGTCGTCCAGCGCGCCAGCGATCGCGCCCTGCTGCACGGCGTGGGCCTGGACCGGGTGCTCGCGTTCGTGCGCGAGTTTCGCGCGAAGAATCAGAATACGCCGGTGGTGCTGATGGGATATGCCAATCCGATCGAAGCGATGGGTGTAGCGCGCTACGTCGAGGAGGCCCGGCGAGCCGGTGTGGACGGAACCCTGGTGGTCGACTATCCGCCGGAAGAATGCGAGTCTTTCGCCGGTCTGGTGCGCAGTCACGGCATGGACCTGATCTTTCTGCTCGCACCGACTTCCAGCGACGCACGCATCGCGAAGGTGGCCAGGCTTGCAAGCGGCTACCTGTATTACGTCTCGCTGAAAGGTGTCACCGGCGCCGGGAACCTCGTTCTAAGCGAGGTAGGCGAGAAGATCCTGCGCATCCGCCGCGCGACCAAGCTGCCGGTGGGCGTGGGTTTCGGTATCCGCGATGCCGCGACCGCCAAGGCCGTGGCGGCGTTTGCCGATGCCGTGATAATCGGCAGCGCCATCATTCAGGAAATGGAAACTGCTCCGGCGGGGGAACAGCTGCGCGCGGCGGCCAGGTTCCTGCAGGGCATACGCGCCGCACTGGATGCAGCATGAACTGGCTGCAAAAACTGCTGCCGCCTAAGATCAAGCGGGCGATCGGTCCGAGCAAGCGCGCCGTTCCGGAAGGGCTGTGGATAAAGTGCGAATCCTGCGACGCGGTATTGTATGCCACTGACCTCGAAAAAAACCTTAATGTCTGTCCCAAGTGCAGCCACCATAATCGGCTGTCGGCGCGTTCGCGCATAGACATGCTGCTCGATCCGGAGGGGCGCTTCGAAATCGGCGCCGAGGTGTTGCCCGTCGACAGTCTCAAGTTCAAGGACAGCAAGCGCTACGTTGACCGGCTCGAGGACGCGCGGCAGCAGACCGGAGAAACCGATGCCCTGGTCGTGATGCAGGGTGCGATCAAGAATGTCCCGCTGGTTGCCGCCGTATTCGAGTTCGAGTTCATGGGGGGATCGATGGGTTCGGTGGTAGGCGAGCGCTTCGTGCGCGGGGTGCAGGTCTGTCTGGAACAGAGTCTGCCATTCGTTTGCTTAACCGCTACCGGCGGCGCGCGCATGCAGGAAGGCCTGTTCTCGCTGATGCAGATGGCCAAGACC
>CAKKSJ010000291.1 GCA_919902965.1 Burkholderiales bacterium | reverse complement strand
CTTCGATGCCGTTTAGGTGAGGAGGGGTCCATCCCATTGGTTGGCGCGCAGAGCGTGCAATGGTCGATCGTCCGCTTCGGTCAATCTCGGGGAATGCTTCGAGCGGCAGCGCCCGCACTTGCGCGTCCGGCGGCCCGTCCGCGCGGATCGCCGATTGCGCACGGACGATGAACCTGTCCGTACGCAATCGGCGATCTTGGATGAAACCCTAGTAGCGCTTGCCGGTGCTGAACTCGACCTTCATGCGCGCGACCTGCTTGCGCATGGTCTCGAGTTCTATCCTGGCCGCTTCTTCGCTGCGCACGCATTCTTCGCTGGGCGCGCCTTCCCCCAGCGGAAGGCGCTGGCGCGCCACCTCGGCCTGGGCCTCGCTGTAACGTTGCGTGGCCGCGTTCCAGCGCTCCACCAGCTGTTGCTCCTGCTCCCGCCATGCTCTTCGCTTGTCCATCTGCCTGCCTCCGCGTATTCCGTCGAGTCTCACTATCGTGTGCACCTTTAGCCGCGAGCGCCCGCCATTGTACTCGCCTGCCCGCAGCGCAGATAATATTGCGCCCGGTCTCGCGTCGGCACGCGGACGAGTGTGATACCTTTGCGGCGACAAATGGGGTGTCGTTCAAGCTTCGGCGGCTGACAATGGGCAAACAGGCGAATATGGCGCGGGCATTCAAGGCGGTGGACGGGGATTTCGAAGCGCGTGTGCGCGACAGTTTCGCGCGCCAGACGGCGATGCGCCTGATAGGCGCGCGCATGGGACGGCTCGAGGCCGGCTATTGTGAAATCGAGCTGCCATTCCGCGACGATCTGGCGCAGCAGCACGGCCTGTTTCATGGTGGCTTCACCAGCGCGATCGCGGATACCGCCTGCGGCTACGCTGCCTATAGCCTGTTCGGGGCGCAGGACTCGGTCCTGTCCGTCGAGTACAAAATCAATTTTGTGTCGCCCGCCGCCGGCGACAGATTGCTGGCTGTCGCCGGAGTGAAGAAAAGCGGCCGCACGCTCACCGTCTGCGAATTCGAGGTGATGGCGGCAAAGGGCGAGGAACAGCTGTTATGCGCTTGCGGCCTGGCGACCTTGATCCGCCTGGCGGACCGTCCGGATCGTCCACAGGCCGATTGAACGCTCAAACCTGGCGTTCATAACGTACGAAATCGTAACGGAACGGGACGCCGGCGCCAGCGGGGTGAATTTCGCGCGCGGTTTCGCGCCACTGCGCCAGGGAGAATTCAGGGAAGCTGGCATCGCCCTCGAATTCGGCATGGATTTCGGTGAACTCGAGGCAGTGCGCGCGCGGCAAAGACTCGCGGTACAACTCGGCGCCGCCGATGACAAACACCGCCTGCGCGCCGCGGCAGGCTGCAAGCGCGGCGTCCAGCGAGTGGACCACATCGCATCCGGGCGCGCGGTATTCGTGCTTGCGGGTGATCACCAGGTTGCGTCGTCCGGGCAGGGGTTTGCCTATGGATTCGTAGGTCTTGCGGCCCATTACCACCGGATGGCCCATGGTCAGGGCCTTGAAGCGCCTCAGGTCTGCGGGCAACTGCCAGGGCAGGGCATTGTTTCTGCCGATGACGCGGTTCGCCGCCAGAGCGGCGATGAGGCAGATGCGCGTAGCCGCTTGCGCCGTGGCCTTGGCGGAAGGATTGTTCGTCGACACTACTGCAGCGGCGCGGCGCGTGCGTTCATACGGCGATCGGCGCTTTGATGGCAGGATGGGGATCGTAGCCTTCCAGGCTGAAGTCTTCGTAGCGGAAGCCGAATATATCGTTTACCGCCGGGTTGATCCGCATCAGCGGGAACGCCCGCGGTGTGCGGGCCAGTTGTTCGCGCGCCTGATCGAGGTGGTTGAGGTACAGGTGCGCGTCGCCGAGGGTATGCACGAATTCACCCGGCTGCAGTTCGCATACCTGCGCCACCATCAGGGCGAGCAGGGCGTAGGAGGCGATATTGAAGGGCACGCCGAGAAACAGGTCGGCGCTTCTCTGATAGAGCTGGCAGGAAAGTTTGCCCTCGGCGACATAAAACTGGAACAGCGCGTGGCAGGGCGGAAGTTTCATGCGCTCGATATCGGCCGGGTTCCAGGCGCTGACCATGTGGCGGCGCGAATCCGGATTATTTTTGATACCGTTGATCAGTTGCGCGATCTGGTCGATTTCGCGCCCGTCGGGCGTTTTCCATTTGCGCCATTGGTGACCGTAGACCGGTCCCAGGTCTCCGTCGGCGTCGGCCCACTCATCCCAGATGCTTACGCCGTGCTCCCGCAGGTAGCGCACGTTGGTGTCTCCCTGCAGGAACCACAGCAGTTCGTGGATGATCGATTTCAGGTGCAGCTTCTTGGTGGTGAGCAGGGGAAAAGGCACCAGCGGGTAGCGCATCTGCCAGCCGAACACCGACAGCGTGCCGGTGCCGGTGCGGTCGCTTTTTTTCGCGCCCTGCTCCATCACGTGGCGCACCAGGTCGAGGTACTGCTGTTCCGGATGGAGGGCGCTCATGCTTCCCGCCATCAGCCTTTTTCCATTGGGCGGGCAGGGTCGCTGCACCACTCGCTCCAGGAGCCGGGATACAGGCGCGAACCGGAAAGTTCCGCGATTTCCATCGCCAGCAGGTTGTGGCAGGCCGACACGCCGGAGCCGCAGGAATGCACGCTGGCTTCCGGCGGCAGCGCGCCGAGCAGCGCGGAGAATGCCTGGCGCAGTTCGCCCGCCGGCTTGAAGCAGCCGCTGGCATCGAGGTTGTCGCGATAAAAGCGGTTGACCGAGCCGGGGATGCGCCCGCCGAGCGGATCCAAGGTTTCGTTCTCGCCGCGGAAACGATCCGGCGAGCGCGCGTCGATAATGACGCGGCCAGGCCGGCCAAGTCCCCGCTGCACCTCGTCGGCGTCAAGCGTCGCGGCGCGCGGCCGACCGCTGAAGTGGGCAGGCGCTGCCTGCGGCAGGTTGTCGCTCAGCGGCCGCGACTCCTTCACCCACTTGACATAGCCGCCGTCGAGCACGGCCACCTTGTCGTGCCCCAGCCAGCGCAGCATCCACCACAGCCGCGAGGCATAGACCCCGAATTTTGCGTCATAGACAAGCACCTGTTTGCCCGCATCCACGCCTGCGGCTGCAAGCGTGCGCATGAACGCGTCCGCATCGGGCAGCGGATGGCGGCCGTTTTTCCCGCTGGGCGGCGCCGCGAGATCGCGGTCCAGATGCAGGAAACGCGCGCCCGGAATATGCGACTTTGCATACTCTTGCGCGCCGGAATCCGGTTTGGCTAGATCGTGGCGGCAGTCGAACACCACCCACGCCGGATCGTCAAGGTGTGCGGCAAGCTCCCCGGTACTGATCCGCGTGGTATATGCCATGTCCTTCACTCTCCCGAAGTTTCCTGTTCCAGCCAGCCGCGCGCTTCCAGGTCGTCGTCGAACACCTGCAGTTCCGCGTTGGTAAACATTAGCGACAGCCAGGCACTCCAGATCACCCACTCGCTGCGGGTCACGACGGCGATTTTGTCGAAGTCATTGGGATGGCTGCGCGTGTACTTGATGTCCTCCCAGGCCACGTCCAGCGTGAAACCGGCCATCTGGCGCAGGTCGAACAGCAGGCTGAGCTTGCCGCCGGGCGCAAGTGTGGCGCGCACCATGTCCTCGAACTCCTTGTAGTCGGCGAGCACGAACTCGCCGAGCACGGTCACGGTGACCAGCTTGCCGCTGTAATCGATGGCGATCATGGATGTACTCCGTTGTTTGAATGCGTACGCACTATAGCGCGGCCGATGGTGCAAGGCCGGCTTGATTCTTGCAGGGGGTTCAGGCCGGCTTCCCCAGTTCGCGCCGCAGGTATTCGTGAAAATGCAGCATGCCGTCTTCCATTGGCGACTGGTACGGACCGGCCTGGCTCATGCCCTGCAGCATCAGCGCCTTGCGGCCGCGGTCCATGCGCAGCGCAATCTCGTCATCCTCGATCGCTGTCTCCCAGTACGCCGCCTGCTCGGCTTCGACGAATTCACGCTCGAACAGGACCACGTCTTCGGGGTAGTAGAACTCGACCACATTGGTGGTCGACTGGGGTCCGCGCGGGTGCAGCGTGCTCACCACCAGCACATGCGGATACCACTCGATCATGATGTTTGGATAAAGCGTGAGCCAGATCGCCCCGTGGGGTGGAATCTCGCCCTGGTAGTAGTCGAGCACCGCCTGGTGCCAGCGCGCATACGTCGCGGTGCCGGGCTTGGACAGGCGCTTGTTGATGCCCACGGTTTGCACCGAGTGACGCAGGCCGAACTGCCACTCAAGGTCGTCGCAAGTGACGAAATTGCCCAGGCCTGGATGGAAGGGCGCGACGTGATAGTCCTCCAGGTAGACCTCGATGAAGGTCTTCCAGTTGTAATTGCACTCGTGGATATGCACCCGGTCGAGCATGTAGCCGGAGAAATCCAGATCCGAGCGCTCGCGCAGTCCGCCCAGATCCTGGGCGATATTACGCTTGCCCGCAAACAGCAGCCCGTTCCAGTTCTGCAAGGGTGTCTTGTGTAAATTGAGGCAGGGATTGTCCGGAAAATGGGGCGCGCCCAGCAAGGCGCCCTGGGTGTCATAGGTCCAGCGGTGCAGGGGACAGACGATGTTGCGCGCGTTGCCGCGACCTTCCAGCATGACCGCCTGGCGGTGGCGACAGACGTTGGACAGGAGTTCCACGCCCTGCTCGTTGCGAATCAACAGCTTGGCATGGTCCATCCACGCGAGGCTCTGATAGTCGCCGGGGTTGGGCGCCATCAGTTCATGGCCGACGTAGCCCGGGCCGTTCTCGAACAGCAGTTTTTGCTCGAGTTCGAGCATCTGCTGGTCGAAATACCAGGAGACGGGAAGCTGTGGGCTGCTTTGTTTGAGCTTCAGGGGGCTGGCAATATTGGACATTACTTAACCTCGCGTGACTCGTGCGGGACACAACAAGAGCTGAAACCCTATGAGGGGGATCCGCATGCGGGAAGGGTCCCACCCCTTCCCCGGTCCCTCATGCACCCTATATTTGAAGCCGTTTCCATAACGCTGAAACAGCCTCTTTCAGTCGGCAAAAGGCCAATATTTCAGGATTTTACCGTGTTTTTGATTTGACTGGCAGGGTGGAGTTCAGCTATTTTCGTGTTTTATAATGTTCTGCTACTAACATGTCTAAATCTCCCAAGTCAGCATCCGCCGGCGGTGAGCCTCCCAGTTTCGAAGCCGCGCTGGCCGAGTTGGAAAAGCTCGTCGCCGGCATGGAATCAGGGCAACTCTCCCTCGAACAGTCCCTGGCCGCGCACCGACGCGGCCTCGAACTTGCGCAATACTGCCAGGCCAAATTAAGCCAGGCGCAACAGCAAGTGCAGCTACTCGAGGCCAACACACTGCAAGCGTTTCCTGGTGCCGAACAAGACGATTGATTTTTCCGCCTGGATGGCGGCGATCCAGGCGCGCATGGAGACTGCGTTGCAGCGCTTCCTGCCGGCGCCCGAGATTCTGCCCGAACGGCTGCACCGCGCCATGCGCTATGCCGTGCTCGGCGGCGGCAAACGCGTACGGCCCTTGCTGGCCTTCGCAGCAGGCGAACTGACCGGGGCGGATCCGACGCGGGTCGAAGTCGTGGCCGCCGCTGTCGAAATGATCCACGCCTATTCGCTGGTGCACGATGATATGCCCTGCATGGACGATGACGTCCTGCGCCGGGGCAGACCCACATGTCATGTGGAATTCGACGAGGCCACGGCGCTGCTGGTGGGCGATGCGCTGCAGCCGCTGGCGTTTCAGCTTCTGGCCGAACATGCCCTTGCGGACAGCCCTGCTGCGCAGATTGAAATGTTCAAAATCCTCGCCGTGGCGAGCGGCTCGCGCGGCATGGCCGGCGGCCAGGCGATAGACCTCGCCAGCGTGGGCAAGACACTCAGCCTTCCCGAACTCGAGTCCATGCATATCCACAAGACCGGGGCGCTGATCCGCGCCGCGACCGTGCTCGGTGCGCGCTGCGGCCGTGGTCTGGACGCGAACGAGTACAGGCGGCTGGAGCGCTATGCCAAGACCGTGGGTCTGGCGTTCCAGGTGGTGGATGACGTGCTCGATTGCGACGCCAGCACGGCAACCCTGGGGAAGACAGCGGGAAAAGACGCCGCGCAGGCGAAGCCGACTTATGTCAGCATACTGGGCTTGACGCGTGCGCGCGCGCTGGCTGAGGAACTGCGCACCGAGGCGCACGCGGCGCTGTCCTCGTTTGACGAGTGTGCGGCGCGGCTGCGCGAGTTGGCGGACTTCATCGTGCTGCGCAAGTTCTGAACCTGACATCCATTTCCAAAAGCCCAATGTGAATAGCGAACGCGTGCATGACAAGCAGGCCAGACCGAATCCCGATCCGGCGATGTACGAACTGCTGAACACCATCAGCAGCCCGGCCGAGTTGCGCGCGCTGGAGCGGCGCCAGCTCGCCCAGCTGGCCGAGGAATTGCGCGCCTACATCATCGAGTCGGTAAGCCAGACCGGCGGCCATCTCTCGTCCAATCTGGGGACGGTGGAGCTCACCATCGCGCTGCACTATGTGTTCGACACCCCGAACGACCGGCTGGTGTGGGACGTCGGGCACCAGACTTACGCGCACAAGATACTCACCGGCCGGCGCGATGGCATGGCCAGGCTGCGCATGCACGGCGGCATCTCCGGCTTTCCGCGGCGCGCGGAAAGCCAGTACGACACTTTCGGCACGGCGCACTCCAGCACCTCGATCTCTGCGGCCCTGGGCATGGCGCAGGCGGCCAGGCTGCGCGGGGAGACCCGGCGCGCGGTCGCTATCATCGGCGACGGCGCCATGTCGGCCGGCATGGCATTCGAAGCGATGAACAATGCCGGCGTGATGGACACCAACCTGCTGGTGGTACTGAACGACAACGACATGTCGATCTCGCGCCCGGTGGGCGGGCTCAACAAATACCTGGCGCGGCTGCTCTCCGGGGGGCTGTACGGCGCCGCGCGCAAGGCGAGCGAGGCGGTGTTGGGCAAGGTGCCGCAGCTGTGGGAACTTGCCAAGCGCGTCGAGGAACATGCCAAGGGAATGGCACTCCCATCGACCATGTTCGAGGAATTCGGCTTCAACTACATCGGTCCGATCGACGGCCACGATCTGGATTCACTGATTCCGACGCTGAAGAACATCAGCGAACTGAAAGGCCCGCAGTTCCTGCATGTGGTGACCAGGAAAGGCCAGGGTTACAAGCTGGCCGAGGCCGACCCGGTGCTTTATCACGGCGTGTCCAAATTCAAGCCTGACGCTGGCATCGTCGGCGGCAAGCCCGGCGGCAAGCCGACTTACACGCAGATATTCGGCGACTGGCTGTGCGACATGGCGGCGCTGGATGCGCGCCTGGTCGGTATTACGCCGGCAATGTGCGAGGGCTCGGGCATGGTGCGCTTCGCACGGGAATTTCCCGAGCGCTATTTCGATGTCGGCATCGCCGAGCAGCACGCGGTGACCTTTGCCGCGGGGCTGGCCTGCGACGGCATAAAGCCGGTCGTGGCGATCTACTCGACCTTCCTGCAGCGCGCCTACGACCAGTTGATCCACGATGTGGCGATCCAGAATCTTCCGGTGGTGTTCGCGCTGGACCGCGCCGGCCTGGTCGGCGCCGACGGCGCCACGCACAACGGCGCGTTTGATTTTGCCTATCTGCGTTGCATCCCCAACCTAACCGTGATGGCGCCGGCCGACGAAAACGAGTGCCGGCAGATGCTCTACACCGCGTTCCAGCTGGATACGCCGGCGGCGGTGCGCTATCCGCGCGGCACCGGTCCGGGTGTTGCGGTCAGCAAGCAAATGCAGGCGCTTCCGCTGGCAAAAGGCGAACTGCGCCGCCAAGGCAGCAAAATCGCCATTCTGGCTTTCGGCAGTATGCTAAAAGCTGCGATCGAAGCCGCCGAGGAGCTCGATGCGAGCGTGGCCAATATGCGCTTTGTCAAACCGCTGGACGCAGACCTGGTCAAACAGCTTGCGCGCGAGCATGCGCTGCTGGTGACGGTGGAGGAGGGCGCGGTAATGGGCGGAGCCGGCAGCGCGGTGGCTGAATGCCTGGCCGCAGCCGGCCTGGGGCCGTCCCTGCTGCACCTGGGACTGCCCGACCGGTTCGTCGATCACGGCGACAGCGCCGTCCTGCTTGCCGAGATCGGCCTGGACAAGGCGGGATTGCTGGCCGCCATCAGGGCGCGCCTGAACGGCTGAGCGCCGGTCGCAACCGGCGATCATGTTAAAATCACCACTTCGCAGCGGCGCAGGTGCCGCAAGCGTCTACACAAGGGTTCCTTTATGAACACCCGCGATCCTGTCTCCATCGCCGATTTGCAAAACTCCAAGGACACGCGCCGGCTTGCCATCGATCAGGTCGGCATCAAGTCCATCCGCCACCCGGTCAAGGTGAGCGAGCGCTCGGGCGGCGTGCAGCACACCATCGCCACGTTCAACATGTACGTGCGCCTGCCGCATCATTTCAAGGGCACGCACATGTCGCGTTTCGTTGAAATCCTCAACGCCCACGAGCGCGAGATTTCGGTCGACATCTTCAAGTGCATGCTGGACGAGATGATGGAAAAACTGGAGGCGCAGTCAGGGCACATCGAGATGAATTTTGCCTATTTCGTCAACAAGGCGGCGCCGGTGTCCAAGGTGAAAAGCCTGATGGACTACGACGTGACCTTCATAGGCGACATCGACCAGGGGAAGCAGCGCTTTGCCATGAAGGTGCTGGTGCCGGTGACCAGTCTGTGCCCGTGCTCGAAGAAAATATCCGCCTACGGCGCGCACAACCAGCGCTCGCATGTGACGGTCACGGCGCGAACCAGCGGATTTGTCTGGATCGAGGACATCGTCGACGTGGTCGAGAAGCAGGCTTCCTGCGAACTCTACGGACTGCTCAAGCGTCCGGACGAGAAACTCGTGACCGAACGCGCTTACGACAATCCGAAGTTCGTCGAAGACATGGTGCGCGACGTCGCCGCGGTGCTGAACAAGGACGAGCGCATCTACTGGTACGTGGTGGAGTCGGAAAACTTCGAGTCCATCCACAACCATTCGGCCTACGCGCTGATCGAAAGCGACAAGAGAAAGCCCGCTGCCTGAGCCCTGGCCCGGGGGGTGAAATGGCCCCGCGCATGGGCTAGCCGATTTTCAGAAGCGCCTGGTCAGGGTCATGCTCTGGCCGTCGCGCTTCATCTCCATGCGGTTGAGAAAGCTCATGCCCAGCAAGCTCACGCCCATGGCGTCGTTTTCCCCCACCACCGCATCGACGTTATTGATCGTTATGTCGCCTATCCTGACCGTGTCGAGCTTGACCCGATAGGCCGTGGCCACGCCATTGGCGGTCTGAATGCGTCCGCGCACGCCCTGCAGGTAATTGATCCCCAGGCGTTTTGCCTCCGAGGCCGCGAGCGAGACCAGGGTGGCGCCGGTGTCGACCAGAAAGCGCACGCTGCCGCCGTTGATCGAGCCTGTGGTGATGAAATGGCCGCGCGCATCTGCGTTGAGGGTGATGCTTTGTCTGCCGGCGCTTGCGGCAGAATAGGCGTGCCCCATGCGCAGGATAGTTTTCCTGCCGTCGATCTCGAAACTGGCGGCGTCTTTCTCCGTGCCGAGCAGCAACACGCCTTCGGCGGTCTTCTTTCCGGGTGACAAGGTGCGCGGGGCGCCGCCGTCGATGACGACGATGGCCTTGGATCCGATCAGTCCGACCAGGGTGACTTCGGCCGCGTGCGCCGGCACGACGCATATCGCCAGCGCCAGCAAACTCAGGCTAGAATCCCTGTATCGAATCATCCTGGACTTCATCGTGAGACCGGTCGCCATATTCCGCCATAGTCCTGCCGAGGGCCCCGGCTATTTTGCCACATACCTGGAATCGCATCACCTGGACTGGACGCTGTTGAAAATCGATGCCGGCGATGCAGTGCCGGCTTGCGCTGGGGAGTTTTCCGGCCTTGTATTCATGGGCGGCCCGATGAGTGTCAACGACGCGCTTCCCTGGATTCCCGGGGTGCTGGAGCTGATCCGTGGCGCGGTGAAAGAGGGCGTGCCGGTGCTCGGGCATTGTCTGGGCGCGCAGCTGATGTCCAGGGCGCTGGGCGGCACGGTCGGTCCCAATCCGCAGAAGGAAATCGGCTGGGGCAGGGTGGACGTTGCCGACAGCGACGCAGCGCGCGCCTGGTTCGGCGCTACACGCAGCTTCGTTTCGTTTCATTGGCACGGCGAGACCTACAGCCTCCCGCCCGGGGCCGAGTGCATCGCGTCCAGCCCCCACTGCCGCAACCAGGCTTTCGTGCTGGGCCCGCACCTGGGCATGCAATGCCATGTGGAAATGACCCCCGAGATGATTCGCGCCTGGTGCCAGTCGGGGAGGCGCGAAATCGAGCGCTCTGCCTGCAGCACGGTGCAGCCGGTGAGTGAAATCGAAAGCGAGCTGCAGCCGCGGACCGCGGCCTTGCATGCCGTCGCGGCGCGCCTCTACAGCCGCTGGTCAAAGGCGCTGAAGACCTGAGCTAGTCGCGAAAGTTCTGAAACTGCAGCGGGATGTCGGTGACGGATTTCTTGACCAGCTGAATCGCGGTCTGCAAGTCGTCTTTTTTCGCACCGGAAACGCGCACCGCCGTGCCCTGAATGCTCGCCTGCACCTTGAGCCTCGCGTCCTTGATCAGT
>CAKKSJ010000290.1 GCA_919902965.1 Burkholderiales bacterium | reverse complement strand
ATGCACGCCCGCTTCTCCACCTTTTGCCAAGCTGCGATCACCGGCGGTGAAAGCTGGCTCTGCACCGATTTGAGCGTAAGCGATCGAGTCCGGGGACAGGGCTGCTACGCCTTGGTGCTGGTGATCGGCAGAATTGGCATGGCCATGCGCCGGAGCATGCACTGTTTCCTGCGCCGACGGCATGTGTTGATGCGCAGGCCCGCAATGCAGCATGGTCGACGCGGCGTATCCCTGGACGGGAATCAGCAGCATCGACAGGTACAACACTACGGTTTTGAGAAAACGTGACATAGGAAGCGATTAGTCCAGTCGAATCCGAAATAGGTTCAATTCTTATTTGGGCGGGGCGAATATACACTCTAAATCGCGAATATTCAATATCTTGGCCAATCTGGCTTGCTGCCGGCTCTGTCGGCCGGATGGCGATCAGTTGCGCAGCCCAGGTGAACCGTAGCGCCGCATGCTGAAATCCGGCTATGCCCGGTGCAGGCGCGGTTCGGCACGCGCAGGGTCTGGTTTGAGTGCGCGGGAACGGCGCCCGGCCGGCCTGTTTCTAAGCGCCCGTCAGCCCATGGTCGCCAGAACCGGAAATGCGTTCAGCAGCCAAAGCGCGAATTGCGAAAGCTGCCCGGTGATCATAGCCACCCCCATGAGCACCATCACGCCCCCGGCGCCGATCTGCAGCGACCGCCCGATGCGTCCTATCGATTTGCGCCAGGCCAGAAACGCATCGGTGAACATCGCGGTTGCGATAAACGGAATCCCCAGGCCGAGCGAGTAGGCGGCGAGCAGCGCGATGCCGCTGGACACTGTCGCGCTAACCGCGCTCAGCGTCAGGATTACCCCCAGCACCGGCCCGATGCACGGCGTCCAGCCAAACGCAAACGCCAGCCCGATGAGATAGGCGCCCAGCGGCCGGGCGCCTTTGATATCGCCGTGAAAGCGCAGGTCACGCTGCATCCAGGATAGATTCAGCAGACCCGCCATGAATAACCCGAATGTCATAACCAGCACGCCGCCGACGATATTCGCCTCGTTCTTGTAGCGCAGCAGCAGTTGCCCCAGTCCCGTCGCGCCCGCCCCGAGAATGATGAACACCGTGGAAAATCCCATCACAAAACAAAGGCTCAGCCCGAGCACGGGTAGGCGCCAGGCGGAATCTTCCGCGTGATGGCCGTGCGCAATTCTGTCGCCCGCCACATAGGAAATGTAGCCGGGCACCAGCGGCAGCACGCAGGGGGAAAGAAACGAAACGATCCCCGCGGCAAATGCCGTCACCAGTGCGATTGCGGACAATTCATTCATATGCGTCGTTCTCAGCAGCAGTTCTTCATCTTGCTTTCCAGATCCTGTACTGCACTACTCGGTGGTGTCGCACCCCCCTGCGGCCAGAGAAAATAGGCCATCAGCAGCAAAAGCGCAAGCAGCGCCGCGGCCAGCATTATCCACTGTGCCAATACCAGGGCGTACGCGGCCGCGAAACCGATCGGAATGAAGAGCGTCTTCCAAAGCAGCGCCGAGCGTCCGCGGGCGAGGCGCTTCTCCAGCTGATAGCTGATACCGACTACCGATCCGCCCAGCAGCGTCGACAGCATGGCGGCGTCGACCGCCACGCCGTAGTGGCGCGCGATCAACATCCACGCCCAGGTGCCGGTCACGCCGGTGCAAATAGGGCATAGCGGGATGCGCAGCAGCCTGCTCGCGGCCCAGGCGATCCCTGCTATGGCAAAAATCGATACGATCGTTGTAAATACGATGCTCATGGTTTCTACACCGCAAAAACGATCAAACCCATCAGCATCATGGCGATGCCGCCGCCCCAGCGCATGGTCTTCCTTTCGCTTTGCTGCCAGGCCTGCACTTTCGCGAGCAAGGCCTTGTCGCTCGCAATCAACAGAATCAGGATCAGGGACAGCAACCAGGTTCCGCCCTCGCTCAACTTCCACAGCGCGATGGTGCCGATGTTCTCGATCCTGAAGATATAGACCAGGGCGAACAGCGACAGGCTGGCAGTAATCAGAATTCCGAGTTTGTTGGTCATTTTCGTTATGGGGTCACTAAAGCGTTGAAAGAAAGTTCCGGCGCTTGCGCGGCCCGGGTATAGATGGTAACGAAGCGCTCGACGCGGCCGATTCCGGCCGGCAATGCGCGCAATACGGACTTTGATGGCTGCAGGGATTTCATCGCTTACTCCGTTACCTGAATTTCCAAATCGTTCCGGCCGTGAATAGCTGCTCCTCATGGAGCACACTCGTCCGATCGGACCTTAAGCAGAATCTGGCTGGAAGGCGTCCAAGGCCTGACGCACAAGCTCAGGCCAGGCGCCGATGCTTCGGTGCGCTATGACGCGAAGTAGGGGTTAATTACGGAAATTGCGGAACAGTATCGTCAACGATGGGCCGGCGATGGGCGGCGCAGCAGCTAAAACGACCAGCTTCGCTGGCGTCTGGAATGCGAGGTGAACGAGCTTATGCGCGGGAATCAGCGCTGCAGCCGGGACATCGGCCCAGAGCTTCTGTTCGTCGCCCGGATAGCTTTGCGCATAGTGCGTGAAGCAAGCGCCGGCATCGTCAGACTGCGGACAGAGTGACTTGCGCGCAGACTCGCCCGCCTTGGCGGCGAGCGCATGACCGGCCATCTGTTCATGTCCCGCCAGCTCCGCAATGCAGGCGCCAATGGCGGCGACGGCGTTGCTCGCGAAGAACATCGCCGCCATGATCAGCGTCAGGTACCGCATCCGCCTGAATCGCACCTCATTTCCCCTGTTGTGTGCGGCAGTGTGGTCATCGCCCTGCCGCTGGACCGATGCCGCCAGACTAGTGAATTCCGCTTAAATGCCCTTGATACAGATCAAATTCCGGCCTGATGCATGGATCGTGGCGCAAATTTGTATCGCAGCGTAACACGCCGCTCCGCCGCTACCGCAGCGTACAACAAGACAACATGCTTCATACATACGCGTGATTGAATGGGACCCGATGCAAACGGATGAACCGATGCAGCGCAACAGGTTTCACAGACTTTCAAACT
>CAKKSJ010000289.1 GCA_919902965.1 Burkholderiales bacterium | reverse complement strand
GACGGCCGCCTGTTCGGTTCGATCCACAGCTTCGTCATCGAGTCGGGCGGGCGGCGCATTATCGTCGACACCTGCGTAGGCAACGACAAGCCGCGCAGCATCGAGGCGTGGAATCTGCTGCAGGGTCCGTTCCTGGCCGATCTTGCGCTCGCCGGCTTTCCCGCGGAAAGCATCGATACCGTGCTGTGCACCCACCTGCATGTCGATCACGTCGGCTGGAACACGCGCCTGGTCGAAGGCAAATGGGTGCCGACCTTTCCAAATGCGCGTTATCTGTTCGGGCGCAGGGAATGGGAACACTGGTCTTCTGAACAAGCCGAGCACCGCGACGGCGATGTCATGGGCGATTTGGTCAAACCGATCATGGCCGCGGGCCTGGCCGAACTCGTCGACACGAATCACGCGCTGACCGCGGAAGTACGGCTGGAGCCGACACCCGGCCATACGCCGGGACATGTGAGCGTGCGCATCTCCTCGCAAGGAGAAGAAGCCGTCATCACCGGCGACCTGATGCACCATCCGCTGCAATGCGCCGAACCCGATCTGGCCAACAACTTCGACGTCGATGCAGCCGCGGCGCGGCGCACGCGGCGGGATTTTCTCGCGCGTTATTCGAACCGGCCGGTGCTGGTGCTGGGCACCCATTTCGCGCCGCCCAGCGGCGGCCGGGTGGTCGATGCCGAGCGCAATTGGCGTTTCGAAATTACACCGCGCGCAGCGGCCACCAAAGCCTGACAGGCCGCGAAGTCCTTAGGGACGAGCATCTACGGCTAATCATATGTCACGAAGCCAAAGGGAAAACCATGAGTGCTGACACTTCGTACACTCCCTCCGCCGCGTTTGAACAGTTGCTGCGGGAACGTTACAGCTGCCGGGCCTTTCTGCCGCAGCAAGTGGACACGGCGACGATCATGCGCTTGCTGGAGATCGCGCAGCGCACGCCTTCCTGGTGCAATTCGCAACCTTGGCAGCTCGTGATCACCCGCGGTCCAGGTACGGATCGCTTCCGCGCCGCGCTGCTCGACTACGCCGCCGCGCACAAAGCGGAACCCGACTTCGCCTTCCCGCGCGAATACCGCGGCGTATATCTCGAGCGCCGGCGCGAATGCGGTTTCCAGCTTTACGAAAGCGTGGGCATCGCGCGCGGCGACCGCGCAGCCTCCGCGCGGCAGACGATGGAGAACTTTCGCCTGTTCGGCGCGCCGCACGCCATGATCATCACCACCGATGAAGCGCTGGGCGTGTATGGCGTGCTCGACTGCGGCGCCTGGGTGAATAATTTCATGCTCGCTGCACGCAGCCTCGGCATCGCCAGCATTGCGCAGGCCGCGCTCGGGAGACACCCTCAGTTCCTGCGCTCATATTTCGGCCTGCCGGCGGATCGTCTGGTGGTATGCGGGATGTCCTTCGGCTACGAGGATGGCGCCCACCCGGTGAACCGCTTTCGCACCAGCCGCGCGGCGCTGGACCAGGTGGTCAGCTGGGCGGACGAATAGCGATTGCGGATATGCGCGGCGGCAGATAGTCAGAAACCCGTTGCAAAATTAGTTTTGCAGCGGCAATTCTGCTTGCACGCTCAGTGCAAATCGAGCGCGTGGCGCTTGAGCGCGCGCAAGGGCACCAGCTTCAGCACATCTTCGTGCGTGGCCTCCAGCACCACCTTGGGCGCCCTGCCCGCCTCCCAGGCCTCGACCCAGCGCAGCACGTGCAGGCACCAGCGGTCGCCCGGCTTGAGGCCGTGGAAGCGCATTTCGGGACGCGGCGTGGACAGGTCATTGCCCTGTGCGCGCGAGTATTCCAGAAACTCCGCGGTCACCTTCACGCAGACCAGGTGTGCCACGCCCTGCGCGCCGCGCGTGGCACAGCAGCCGTCGCGAAAAAACCCGGTCAAGGGATCGTAGCCGCAGGCCTGCAATGGCCCGCCGAGTACGTTCTTTTCCTGGGACATGGCAGCGATTTTAACGCGTGCCGCAGGTGCGCGGGTAAGGGATCACTCCGCTTCCGGCAGCGCCCGGCCGGTGCGCATAATTCAAAGTTCTTGAGCAGAAATTGTGGCCGTGCTAACGTCTAGCGTCATGATTGATAAGGATTTGACAAAATTTAACAAATTAGCCTGGCAGATGCGGCTCAAGCAACCGATCGCTCAGGCAAATGATCCCGGCATTTGAACACAAGATCGACAGGCCTTGCCGGGCCACCACCGTCCCTGCTATCGACGGTGCCTCGTTGTACTTTTTGAAGGGAGATCGGAAATGAAATCGCTGAACCATGTTGTGCCCCTGGGCGACGCCTACGCAGCAGGCATCGTAGCCCCAGTCTTGCAGGCGATGCAGATGGAGGAAGAACGCCTGCCGTTCACTATAAGAGTCGTACGCGGCGGCGACGCACTGCAAAAGGCCGTCGATATCCGGCAGGCGGCGTATGCCCGCCATGTGCCTGCGTTCGCGGCGAAACTGGGCGCACCGGAACCCAATGACCACGACCGGGGTTCGGTGGTTTTGCTGGCGGAGTCCAGGATGGACGGATCGCCCGTGGGAACCATGCGCATCCAGACCAACCGCTTCAAGGATCTCGCGATTGCGCAGTCGGTGGAACTCCCGGGATGGCTCAAGAACCGCAGCATGGCCGAGGCAACCCGGCTTGCAGTTGCGCTGGGCCGGGTCGGCCGGGTGGTCAAGACTACGATGTTCAAGTCTTTCTTTCTTTACTGCCGTGAGGCGAAAATCGAATGGATGGTCATCGCCGCCAGGCCGCCACTGGACCGCCAATACGAAGCGCTTATGTTCGAAGATCTGTTATCCGGGACAGTTCATCCCCATGCGCCACGGCAACAACATCCCGCATCGGGTACTCGCATTCGACGTGCGCAACGCCGAAGCCCGATGGAATGAAGCCGGCCATCCTTTGCTTGATTTCATGTGTCATACCTCCCATCCGGACATCGATTTGAGCGATGCGGACTTCACCGCGTGGGGCGAATCCGCGCCTGCCGTTGAATTGCCGCGCAGAGCATTGGCCAATGCGTGAAGGAAGCGGCGGCATGCATGCTATGCAGGCCGCCGCCCGCATGGGGGAAAACGCGCACCCGAAAGCGGGCAAAATGGTCAAAGCGCGTATTATGGACGCTTCGTATCGCGTACAACTTTAACTGATGCCAGGGTTGGACTTATTTCGGCGGGAATGGACGCATCGCGCCAATGCGACGCTAGACACGCTGTTGTATTGGTTGTCCGTGTACGGCATACCCGCTGCAATCGCGGTAATGTCACTGCTCGCGCTCACTGCCTTGGATCGGCAATATGCCGCAAGCAGCGGGATCCCGCTCGAATTCCGCGCTTTCCGACAGTCCGGTGATTCGCCCGAACCGGCGCAGGCGCTCGCGCAGTTGGCACACGAACCCCTGCTTCGACACCTGGACACCAGGCTTTCCGAGTCCCCGTTCTGGTTCAGCTTCACTCCACAACAGGGAAAGTACCAAGGGCTAACCGACATAGAATTTCCCTCCCGACACGCTTTCTCAGCGAGTTGTTGGGGCAAGGAAGGTCGCCAACCCCTGGGCAACGCCGACCGCGAAAGGTCGAGTGGCCAGATAAAAACGGGAAAGGCCGGATTCGTGCTTAAACTGAGCCGGCCGCAGGCATCGGAGACGGTCGTGTGCAAGGCCGTACTCGCAGGACCAGGACGCATATCTATAGTGCAATGGCCGGAGACCGACTTCGAGACATCTCGGCTGCAATTTAGTCGCGATTCTGGATTGTTGGACGGCGGCCTGATTGTGCTATCGGCATTCGTGCTGCTGACCGCAATCATCAACCGCGAATGGATTTATGTTCTGTTCGCGGCCTGGCTGATGGCCAATCTCCGGCAAGCGGCAATTTCAGCGGGCTGGGATGTTCAGTGGCTGGAACACGCGATTCCACCGGGGTGGATATTGCTGACAAGGAAGCTCACAGTTGTTGCGCATTATGTATTGACGTACGCGCTGTTTACCACGCTTTTCCGCGACGATCTGAAGCAGGTGGGTTATGCACCGCTGCTGCGTCTGGCCCAATGGGCCTCGCTACCCTTGCTGGCAGCCGGAATCTTTCTTCCCTATGCAAAATTCCTGCCATACATGTGGCTGACCGTTGTGCTCGGTATTGTCGTATTGGCTTTCTTCCTGGCGCGCATCGTGTTCATAACGCGCTCCGCAGTAGCGGTGTTGTACAGCATTTCGCTCGGAATCGCGCTCTCTGCCATTTTTTATGAGGTCGTCGCCGCGGCACTGGGGTTCAAGGTTCTGATCGAGGCGATCAACAATGTCACCGCCGCCCTGGTGTCGAGTTTAGTGGCGGCGCTGGCCATCGCCGAACAGATGCGGCAGGAGCGCCTCGGGCGGGTGAAAGCGCAATCTGAATTGCGCAGCACCTACGAGGCGATCCCGATCGGACTGTTTACGCTCGATGCAAACGGAGCATTCCTGCGCGGCAACCCGGCGCTGCGCAGGATGCTGGGAGTGAATCTGTCCGGCGCCGGACACGAGACCTGGGCCGAACTCTTCGAACCCGGGGCGTGGACCAAACTGGAGGATATGGTCAGTCGCAAGACCAGCGAAGAGATCGAAATAGGCGACTCCTTCACCGACGATTCGAAGTCCAGGCGATTCCTGGTCAAGGCGACCCTGGCCGGGGACATCATCGAAGGATCGCTGCAGGACATTACGCAACGCTCCAGAGCAACGGCAAGGCTGCGCTTCCTCGCCGAGAACGATCCGCTTACCGGGGTGAAGAACCGGCATGGGATCGAGGAGATGTTCTCCGCTGCCATGCACGGTCTCGAGCGCGGACAGCCGCTCGCGCTCGCCTACCTGGATCTGGACCGGTTCAAGCTGATCAACGACTTGTTCGGCCACCTGGCCGGTGACGAAGTCCTGAAACAGGTATGCGGACGCGCGCGCGAACTGCTCGCCGAAGGACACAATATCGGGCGGGTCGGAGGCGACGAATTCGTGATCGTGTTTCGCAACACGCCGATCCGCACTGCGACCGCGATCTGCCGCGGCATTGTCGACTGGATCGGAGCCACGCCCTATCAGATCGGCGACAAGGCATTCCAGGTCCGGGGCTCGATCGGACTGATCGAGGTCGCCGCCGGCACCAACGTGAAGGACGCCATGTCGGCGGCGGACCGCGCCTGCCGCGAGGCGAAGAAGGGGCTGCACGCCAATCTGGTGGTGTACGAGAAGAACGAGGCCGTGTTCAAGGAACGCGAGGAGGAGTTGCGGCTGATCGAACGCCTGGGAACCGGGGTGGTGCCTGAAGGCTTGTTCCTGGTGATGCAGCCCATCATGTCGCTGCGCGAACCCTATGAATCGCTGAACTTCGAAATCCTGCTGCGCATGCGCCAGGCAGATAACTCCATCACCTCGGCGGGAAAAATCATTTCTGCGGGCGAGAACAACGGGCGCAGCGCGGTGATCGATCGATGGGTCATGTCCAATGCGCTGGAATGGCTGGACCAGCACTACGACGAACTCGAGCGCACGCGTTTCGCGTGCATAAACCTGAGCGGTGCGTCCCTGAACGACGAGCGCTTCATTCAGGACGCGTTCTCGATGTTGGCGCAGCACGGCCGCGCGGTAGGCAAGCTGTGCATCGAGATAACGGAGAGCGTGGCGCTGCACGACCTTGCCAATACACGGCGCTTTATCGACAAGGTGCGGGACTTCGGCGCGAAGGTGGCGCTGGACGATTTCGGCGCCGGCTACACCTCGTTCTCATATTTAAAGGAGCTGCGTGCCGACACGCTCAAGATCGACGGCAACTTCGTCCTGGGCGTGAACACGCATCCGGCGAATCTCGCCATCGTCGAGGCGATCGTCGAGCTGGCGCGCAACCTGGGCATGAAAAGCGTGGCGGAATGGGCCGAAGACCTGGCCACCGTCGAGGCCCTGGCGGAAGTAGGGGTCGACTACGTGCAGGGCTTCGTGATCGCCAGGCCGCAGATGCCGGACAACATCCTGAGCGCACGGTCCTCGGCGGGCTTTATCGAGGATGAACGCGTCGCCCTGTATGTGCGCAACCACCTCGCAAGAGGAAAGGCCGTCGAGCTATGGGATCAACTCAGGGAACTGAGGCCGAAGGGCTTGGATAGCTGAAAAAAACAGTCGCGCCGGAACCTCGGTGTTCGAGGGCCCGGAATTTGATCGAGGCACTTGTTCCGGAGCAATTCATGACAGACGCACTCACCGCCTATCACGACCGGCAGTACAACGCCCGCGCAATGATCCCCGATCATGAGCAGATCTTCGAGCTAGGAAGAAAGCGCTCGGAGGAAGCGCGCAAAAACCTGCGCTGCCACCTGGATATTCCCTATGGCGCGAGTCCGGCGGAAAAGCTCGATGTCTTCCCTGCCGAGGGCAACAGCAAGGCGCTGCTGGTATTCATCCACGGCGGCTACTGGAGGTCGCGCGACAAGAGCGATTTTTCCTACCTTGCCCCGGCTTTCGTCCGCCATGGCGTGACGCTCGCGGTGCCCAATTACGGACTGTGTCCAAAGGTCGGCATCGAGGACATCGTGAAGCAGAACCTGCTCGCCATTGCCTGGCTCTGGCACCATGGCGCGCGCTACGGGGTGAATCCCGGCAGGCTGTACGTGGCCGGACATTCGGCCGGCGGTCATCTCACGGCGATGATGCTGGCGGCGCGCTGGAATATCTACATGCCGGAACTGCCCTATAACCTGGTGAAAGGCGGCCTCGCCATCAGCGGCATCTACGATCTGGAGCCGCTGGTGCACGCGCCCTTCGTAAACCAGGACCTGGGCCTGGACCAGACGCTGGCGCGCAGGCTGAGCCCCGCGAACATCCCGCCCGCCACCACCGCACCGCTGTATACCGCGGTCGGAGGCGAGGAAAGCGAGGAGTTCAAGCGCCAGAACGCGCTCATTGCGAGAACCTGGCGGTATGCCTTTGCAGGCGACATTCCGATGCCAGGGTGCAACCACCTTACCGTGCTTGAACAACTTGCGCGTACGGATAGCGCCCTGTTCAGGGGCGCGATGGACATGATGAGCCGCTAGTGGATACGCGCGCCCTGCTCATTGAAAGCTTCCACGCCGCGGTCGGCGCTGCCGATGCAAAGATAATTTTGCCGCCGCACTTGCCGCAAGCGCCGCAGGGCAAGACGCTGGTGGCCGGCGCGGGCAAGGCTGCCGCCGCGATGGCGCTCGCCGTCGAACAACAGTGGCCGTCTGCAGCGCCGCTGTCCGGCCTTGCGATCACGCGCTACCGGCACGGACTGCTGACGAACCGGATTCAGGTCATAGAGGCAGGCCACCCGGTACCCGACGAGAGCGGCGAAAAAGCCGCGCAGGAGATCCTGCGCCGTACCAAGGCCCTGGGTGCCAGCGATCTGCTGCTTGCGCTGGTGTCGGGCGGCGGATCCAGCCTCCTGAGCCTGCCGGTCGAAGGCATAAGCATGGAAGAACTGAAAGCCACGACGAAGGAGCTGCTGCGTTGCGGAGCGCCGATCCAGGACATGAACACCGTACGCAAGCACCTGTCCTCCATCCAGGGCGGCCGACTGGCCGCCGCGTGCAAAGCCCAGGTGCTCGCGCTGATTATTTCCGACGTAACCGGCGACGACCCCACCCATATCGGCTCCGGCCCCTGCGCGCCCGACCCGAGCACCTATCAGGAAGCCGAGGACATCATCGCGCGCTATGACGTCAAGGCGCCCGCGTCCGTGGCGGCGCATCTGCAGCGCGGCGTGCGCGGTGAAATCGCCGAGACGCCCAAACCCGGGGATAAACTGTTCCAGCGCGTGGAGAACCGCGTCATCGCCACCGCACAGGCTTCGCTGCAGGCTGCCGCCGCCTATTTCCGCGCCAAAGGCATCACACCGGTGGTGCTGGGCGACAGCGTCACCGGCGAAGCGAGCGAAGTCGCCAAGGTCTACGCCGCGCTGGTGCGTCAGATCCGCGCGCATGGCGAACCGGTCAAACCGCCGCTGGCGCTGATTTCCGGCGGCGAATGCACCGTCACCGTGCGCGGCGCAGGGCGTGGCGGTCGCTGCGCGGAATTCCTGCTGTCGCTCGCGCTGGAACTGGACGGCGCGCCCGATGTCCATGCGCTCGCCTGCGACACCGACGGCATCGACGGCTCGGAGGACAACGCCGGCGCAGTGCTCGCGCCGGACT
>CAKKSJ010000288.1:579-6209 GCA_919902965.1 Burkholderiales bacterium | reverse complement strand
AGGGCTTCAGCGTGCAGCGGCCGTTCACGCGCATGGTGCACGGCGCCGAGTGCGCGCCCGGCAACAACGAAACCGTGATGCTGGTGGCGGGCCCCGAGCTCGGCTAGGTGCGCGCCGCCCGGCCTCACTTGGTCATTTTGATCGACTTGTCGAGGAACTCGTTGGTGTAGGCGGTCTTGACGTCGTAGGGCTGGTCCAGGCCGATGTAGGTCTTCACCAGCTCGTAGTCGGCGGCCATGCGCGCGTCGTCGTGCCAGCCGAGGGCGACCGTTTTCGAGGTCTTGTCGCTCATCAGCACTTCCACCAGTTTCCAGTTGGTCATTTCGTTGTCGTATTTCAGCGCGCCGTTGGCGTCGACCAGCGCCTGCACGCAGGGCTTGGGATCGGCGACGCAGGCGGCGAAGGCTTTCTGCGTGACTTTGACGAAGCTGGCTACGGCGGCCTTGTTCTTCTTCAGGTACTCGGCATTGACGATAATCGAATTGCCGTAGGGGTTGAGCCCGGCGTCGCGCCAGGCGAGGAAACCCAGGTCGTCGCCCAACTCGCGCTGGAACACGTGATGGATGTTGTAGAACGAGGTCGTCGCATCGATGGCCTTGGACTTCAGGGCAGCCAGCTTGGAATTCGCGTCGATGTTGACCCAGGTCACCGACTTGGGATCGATGCCATTGGCCTTGGCCAGTGCCGGCCACATGGTGCGCGCGCCGTCACCCGGCGGATTGCCGACTTTCTTGCCCACCAGGTCTTTCACCGACTTGATTCCCGAGCTTTTCAGCCAGTACAGGCCCTGGGGCGAGTTGGCATAGACGTTGTACACCCCGACCGTATTGGCGCCCTTGCCGCGCAGGGTCAGCGCGTTCGCCATGTCGGCGAGGCCGATGGGATTGGCGCCGGCGCCGACTTTCTGGATCGCGAGCGCCGAGCCCTTGCCCTGCTCGATGTTGAGGTCAACGCCGGCCTGGGCATACCAGCCCATTTTCTTGGCATAGTAATAAGGCGCGTGATCGCCGCCGGCGACCCAGTTCAGGATGAAATCGACTTTCTCGGTCTTTTGCGCCAGAGCGGGGGCGCTGGCGGCAAGCGCCAGTGCGGAGACAGCGGCCGCGGCCAAGCGGCGGAATGGAATTGCGGTCATGAAATTCTCCTCGTTGGATGTGCGCGCGAAAGGTGGGAAGCCGTACGCATACGGTCAAAAGCGATGTTACCGAGGTCGATTTTCGCTGTCAACGAAAGCTTGCCGGCGCGGCCGTATTGACAGTTTTTCCGGTTTCATGCAAAAGTAACCAAGCGGTTAATTCAGGAGTCCGGAATGGGATTGCGTTGGACCGATTGGCCGGCGGAGGTGCTGGCCGTGCTGCGCCGCGGGGCGGTGATCCCGGCGCACCTGCTGGCGCTCGACGCCGGGCGCAAGCTCGATCCCCGCCGCCAGCGCGCGCTGGCGCGCTACTATCTCGACGCCGGCTCGGGCGGCCTGGCGGTGGGCGTGCACTCCACCCAGTTCGCCATTCGCGAGTCCGGTCTGTACCAGCCGGTGCTGCAACTCGCCATGGAAACAGCCGAGACCTGGGGCAAACGGCCGCTGGTCATGATCGCCGGGCTCGCCGGCAAAACCGGGCAGGCGCAGCGCGAGGCCGTTGTAGCGCGCGACCTGGGCTACCACGCCGGGTTGCTGTCGCTCGCGGCGATGAAAAACGCGTCCGAAGACGAGCTCATCGCGCATTGCGCCGCCGTCGCCGCGGAGATTCCCGTAGTCGGCTTTTATCTGCAGCCGGCAGTGGGCGGACTGCATCTGCCGGCCTCGTTCTGGCGCCGCCTGGCCGGAATCGAGAATGTGGTCGCCATCAAAATGGCACCGTTCAACCGCTACCGCACACTCGATGTGCTGCGCGGCGTGGTCGAGGCGCGCGCCGAAGAGCGCATCAGCCTGTACACCGGCAACGACGATCACATCGTGCTGGACCTGCTCACGCCCTTCGTGCTGAAACGCGATGGCGCAGAAGTCGCCCTGCGCATCAAGGGCGGGCTGCTGGGACATTGGAGCGTGTGGACGAAAACCGCGGTGGACCTGCTCGCGCGCATCCAGACGGCGGTCGCCGCCGGCGCGATTCCGCCCGAACTGCTGGCGCTCGATTCCCAGGTGACCGACTGCAACAGCGCTTTTTTCGACGTGGCGCACGATTTTCACGGCTGTATCGCCGGCTGCCATGAGGTGCTGCGCCGCCAGGGCCTGCTCCAGGGCATCTGGTGCCTGGACCCGCAGGAAGGCCTCTCCCCGGGCCAGGCGGAGGAAATCAGCCGCGTCATCGCGAGCTATCCCGAATTCGACGACGGCGCTTTCGTCGCCGCCAACCTGGAACGATGGCTGGCGTGAACGCGCTCACACTCGCGCAGATCGAGTCCTACCGCGAGCAGGGCCACCTCACGGTGCCTGCCGTGTTTACGCCGCAGCGCATGCAGGAAATCATCGCCGACATCGAGCGCTGGGGCGAGGCGGTGCTGGCCGATCTGCCGCCCGCGCAGCGCGCCTGGTATGTTGACGGCGGTGTCAAGGCGAGGACGGTGTTGCGCAAGCTCGACAATCCGCATCATCAGCGCGCGGCGGCAAGGCGGCTTGCCTTCGAGCCGCGCCTGGTACAGATGGTGGAGGATCTGATCGGTCCGGGCGTGTCGGTCTATTTCAGCCAGATTTTCTTCAAGCCGCCCGAGGGCGGCGGACCAAAGCCCGCGCATCAGGACAATTACTACTTCGGACCGAACGATGCCGAGGCGCTGGTCACGGCCTGGATCGCGCTCGACGACGCCACGATTGAGAACGGCTGCCTGTATTACGCCGAGGGCACGCAGCGCGGGCCGGTGTATGCGCATGTGACGCCGCCCGATGAGCCCTATAACCTGCAGCTGCCGGCCGAGACGCTGGCCCTGTACCCCGCGAGCGCGGCGCCGGTGCCGTGCGGCGGCGTGTCCTTTCACCACGGCAACACCTTTCACCATTCCGGCCCGAATCTGTCCAGGCGCTGGCGCCGCGCCTGCGCACTGCATTACGTACGCAATGCGACAGTGTTCGAGCATCCGGCGCTACCGTACAATCACGAGTTGAAACTGCGTATTACCTGAGTCTGCACAGCCGCACCCGGAGCACCCCATGAACGACACCCCGCGCCGCTATACGCTTGCCATCCTGGCCCATGTGCTGCTGGTCGCAGCCTGGTACCTGTTCGTAGAGATCGGCAAAGTGCCGAAATTCGTCATGCCCTCGCCGCAGGCGACCCTGGGCGCTTTGTTCACCGGCAACTACCGCTGGGTCGACAACATTCTGGTCACCGCAGTGGAGATCTACGGCGGTTATATCCTCGCCGTGGTGGTGGGGGTGGCAATAGCGCTGTCGTTCTCCTGGTCGCAGGTCTGGGAGAACGCGATGATGCCGCTGCTGGTGAGCCTCAACATGATCCCGAAAGTGGCGCTGGGGCCGCTCATCATCGTCTGGTTCTCCTACGGCATGTTCCCCAATATGCTGATCGCGTTTTCCATCGGCGTGTTTCCGATCGTGCTGACCACGGCGCGCGGCCTGCGCGAGGTCGAGCCCGAACTGCTGGACCTGGTGCGTTCGCTGCGCGGTTCGAAATGGCAGGTGTTCACCAAGATCCAGCTGCCCGGCGCGCTGCCCTACATCTTTTCCGGCATGAAAGTGGCGTCGGTGCTGGCCGTTGCCGGCGCCATCGTCGGCGAGTTCCTCGGTTCGGAGAAAGGCCTGGGCTACCTGATGCTGCAAGTGCAGGTGACCCTGGATACCGCCGCGATGTTCATGGCGGTGGTGTTGATCACCCTGCTCGGCGTACTGCTGTACGGCGTGGTGCTCGGGCTCGAACGCCTCATCGTGGTGCAGGACGCGCGCGTGAGCTGAAGCGGGCAGGATTCTCGACCCTGACTCACGCAGGCAGATACTTCGGATTGTGGTGATCGAGCTTGCGCGGACGGCGTCCCGTCCGCGCGGATCCTCAATTGCGTACGGATATAGGGCCATCCGTACGCAATTGAGGATCTTGTATGAAACCTATGCACCACTCTTGCTTTTATCCATAACCATGTTTTCTGGACGGATAAAAACCATCCGTCCAGAAAACATGGTTGGCGCGCGTCCCCCGGGAGGACTTGCTTCGCGGCGCAGCGCGCAATGGCGGATCCTCGACCCTGACTAACGCAGGCAGATACTTCGGATTGTGGTGATCGGGCTTGCGCGGACGGCGTCCCGTCCGCGCGGATCGCCGATTGTGCGCGGATGAAAAACCTATCCGCACACAATCGGCGATCTTGGATTAGACCCGGCGCGGGTTTTGCGTGACCCGGACGCTCATCATCGCCCCTCGAACAAATCGCGCCCGGCGACCAGCGCGCGGATTTTTCCATCCGCCATGCTGCGCTTGAGATTCCAGAAGCCGCAGTCCGGGTGTATGTAGCTCACGCGCCCGGGACCTAGCGTTTTCTCCGCGCGCTCGATGGCGCGCGCGATCTCTTCGGCTGACTCCACCTCGGTGCGCTTGACGTCGACCACGCCGAGGCCCAGGCCGATCTCCGGCCGCAGCTCGCGGAACACGGACAGTTCCTCCGCCGGCCGGTGTGCGCACTCCATCACCACGTGATCGGCGTGCAGCGCGTTGAGATAGTCCATCAGCTTCGCCCAACTGCCTTTCTGGATCGATTGGCCGCCGTAATTGCCGAAACACAGGTGCACGGCGGCCTTGCCCTTGACGGCGTCGAGCACGCGGTTAATCGCGCTGGCGGCCCATTTCCATTCGTCCGGGTGCCCGGGCAGATTGGCCTCGTCGATCTGCACCACCTCGGCGTCGATGTGCGCCACCTGCGCCGCGAGCACGCCGGCGATGGCGTGCGCGAGTTCCGCCGTGTCCCGGTAATGC
Organism: Burkholderiales bacterium; assembly: GCA_919902965.1. Lineage (GTDB taxonomy): Bacteria > Pseudomonadota > Gammaproteobacteria > Burkholderiales > SG8-39 > 2-12-FULL-64-23. The sequence continues at coordinate 1,296 of CAKKSJ010000288.1, read as the reverse complement.
TTGTTGTGCAGGGTCTTGGCCAGCATATGCGGACCGGTGACCGTGAATTTGAGCGGCTTCGTCGCCAGCGCCCTGGCGCGCGCGCAGGCCGACGGCAGGTCGAGCGTGCCGCTGCCCAGGGGCTGGTCGACGACACCGGGCGGCCGGGCGCGGAATTGCATTCCGCCCGCCTTGCGGTATTCGATCAGTTCTTCGAAGCCGATTTCGCGCCGCACCCCCGCCATCGGGCGCACGAAGTACTCGATCATGCCGTTGGTTTCCGGATGGTTGATGTCGAAGCGGTAGAGTTCGCCGTCGCAGACGACATCGATGCCGGCCTGTTCCTGCGTCCCCAGGACCACGCGCATGGCGTCGCTGAGCGCCTGCTCGGAGGGGCTGGCTGCGAGCCAATCCGGAATGGGGTAGGAACCGACGACAGTGGTCTTGATGCGCGGGGGGGCCATAATCTCTCCGGAGTGAAAAGCCAGGGTTTGCAATTATTAACCGTTTGGATAAAAATTTCATTACCTGCATTGGCTGTTGTATCTGATTTAGGGGGTATACAAGGGGGCATGCCCCCTTGTTCGTTCAGGACATGACAAAAAAGAAGAAATCGAAACCAGCCAACCCCGGAGCGCGCAACGCGCCGCAGCGCGTGCGGCGCGATCCGGAACGCACCCGCGCCCGCATCCTCGAAGCGGCGCGGGTCGAATTCGCGCGCCGTGGCCTGGGCGGGGG
>CAKKSJ010000288.1:0-569 GCA_919902965.1 Burkholderiales bacterium | reverse complement strand
GCCAATCGTGAATGGGATAGGAACCGACGACGGTGGTCTTGATTTTCGGGGCGGCCATGTTCTCTCCATAAAAAAATCCAGTGTTTGCAATTATTAACCGTTTGGATAAAAATTTCATCATGACGAAAAAGAAAAAATCGAAGGCGGGCGGCACCAAGGCGGCCAAGGCCCCGGAACGCGTCCGGCGCGACCCCGAGCGCACCCGCGCCCGCATCCTCGAGGCAGCGCGCGTCGAGTTCGCGCGCCGCGGCCTGGGCGGGGCGCGCGTCGACCAGATCACCGCGCGCGCCGGTTCGAACAAGCGCATGATCTATTATTATTTCGGCAACAAGGAAGCGCTGTTCCTGGCGGCGCTGGAGTCGGCCTATGCGCACATCCGCAAGGCCGAGCAGACCTTGAAGCTTACCGATCTGGATCCGGCCGAGGGCATGCGCCGGCTGGTGCGCTTCACCTGGGAATATTACCTGGCGCACCCCGAGTTCATCACCCTGCTGAACACCGAGAATCTGCATCGTGCCCGGCTGCTGAAGAAATCCAAGGATATCCAGGCGATGCACTCGCCGCTCGTC
>CAKKSJ010000287.1 GCA_919902965.1 Burkholderiales bacterium | reverse complement strand
GGATGCGGAATTCGTACAGCGGCGGCACGACACGTGAAAGCGGGATCAGCACGGTAATGATGGAGACCAGTACCACCCACATGCGATCGATCAGGTTGGCCAGCCAGAAAGGCAGATAGCGCTGCAACAGCGGCGCTCCGGTCCTGTAGTAACGCTCGGCTTCCTTGGCGAGCGGCAGCTCCGTGTTCTGCGCCGACGGGAACTTGTCCGACTGCGTCAGCCAGCCGCTATGCCCGTGGATGTTGTGCGCTGCCTGCACGAACAATTGCAGCAGCGCAGGATGCGTATCCGCGCGTGCGGCAAGCTCGGTGGTGGCGGCGACCAGCGGCATATCCCGCGCGGGCAGGTCGCGTGCCAGATCGATCACGCCCCGCGGCAAAACCACCGCGTCGAGGAAGGGCAGGCGGCGCGCATAGGCCGTGGCCTGCGCAAACTCGAACAGCTTCACCCCTGGTGTCTGCAGCAGCATCTGCACCAGCAGCGATTCCGGCGCTGCGGCAAACACCACTGCGTCGAGTTCGCCCTGGAGCAGGGCGACCACGGCGGGCGTCTGGGTCATGCGGCTGGCCTGGAGTGTGTCGCGCTCGATGCCGTTGGCTTGCAGCAGTTTGCCGAAGAGGCCGGTCACGCCGCTGCCGCGCGCGCCGACGTTTACGCGCCAGCCGCGCAGTTCGGACAGTTGTTTCAGGGTCGCTTCGCGATTCAGGCGCCCGGCGGCGTCGCTGCGATAAAACAGCCACACCGGTTCGAGATAGAGACTGCCCAGGGAGACCAGCGGCACGCCGCTATTTTCCTCGTCGGCGGCCCGCGTGGCCTGGCTCGATCCGCCGCGCACGAAGCCCAGGTCGGCAGTCTGCTTCGCGTCGCGCAACAAGCGCCGGTTTTCCGACGATCCCTGCGTCTGTTTGAGCACGACCTCAATGCCGTAAGACCGGAGTTCTTCCGCATAGCGCTTGCCGAACTCGGCGTAGTCGCTTTGCTCCGGTCCGGTCGCGAGTACGACGCGCTTGGGCGGGTTGGGATCGAGCAGATAATAAGCGCCGGCAAGCAATAGCAGGGTGACCAGGACGAAGGGTCCAGCCGCCGCGATCAGATCGCGCGCGGAGATGAGCGTATTGCGAAGCACACGAGACATGCAGCGTAGCATAGCGGAAATTGACTCAGGGCTGGCGCCTGCGGCGAATCCCGCTGCGTGCGACCGGCACCGATGCGTGCTGCGCGGCGATGGACTTCTGCCCCCTGAGCCGGTAGACTGCCCGCCTTTTCGCCCCTCCGAGTCCATGGCCACCGTTGCCGATCCCGTAAGGCCCCTGTCCGAAGCAGCGGATACCGCGCGCGCGCCGCTGGAGCGGATTGCGCGCGAAATGGCGCGCCGCCGGACATTCGGCATCGTCGCCCACCCAGACGCGGGCAAGACCACCCTGACCGAAAAGCTGCTGCTGTTCTCCGGCGCGATTCAGCTTGCCGGCACGGTCAAGGCGCGCAAGAGCCGCCGTCACGCGACCTCGGACTGGATGGAGATCGAGAAACAGCGCGGGATTTCGGTAGCTAGTTCGGTAATGCAGTTCGACTACCGCGGCTGCGTGGTGAATCTGCTCGATACGCCCGGCCACCAGGATTTTTCCGAAGACACCTACCGCGTACTCACCGCCGTCGATTCGGCGTTGATGGTGATCGATGCGGCCAAGGGCGTGGAAGAGCAGACCATCAAACTGCTGAATGTGTGCCGCATGCGCAACACCCCGATCCTGACGTTCATGAACAAAATGGACCGTGAAACGCGCGCACCGCTGGAACTGCTGGACGAAGTCGAATCCGTGCTCAGGATTCAGTGCGCGCCGGTGACCTGGCCCATCGGCATGGGCAAGGCGTTCCGCGGCGTCTATCACTTGCTGCGCGACGAAATCCTGTTGTTTACCGCGGGCGAGGATAGAGCCGACCAGGAATTCGAGGCCATCGCGGGCATCGACAATCCACGCCTGGCCGAAATGTTTCCGCGTGAGATCGAGCAGCTGAAGAACGAGGTTGCGCTGGTGCGCAGCGCCATGCATCCGTTCGACCTGGACGCCTTCCTCGCGGGAACGCAGACGCCGGTGTTTTTCGGCTCGGCCGTCAACAATTTCGGCGTGCGCGAGATTTTGAACGCGCTGATCGACTGGGCGCCGGCGCCGCGCGCGCGCGATGCGACGCTGCGCACGGTCGCGCCGGGCGAAGCCCAGTTTTCCGGTTTCGTGTTCAAGATCCAGGCCAATATGGATCCGGCCCACCGCGACCGCATTGCTTTTCTGCGCGTGTGTTCCGGGCGTTTCGAGCGCGGCATGAAAATCAGGCATCTGCGCCTCGCGCGCGAAATCAAGGTGA
>CAKKSJ010000286.1 GCA_919902965.1 Burkholderiales bacterium | reverse complement strand
GATCGCTTCGCTTAAACCGGATGCCGTGTTCGCTTTCTTCGCCGGCGGTGGCGCGCCAAAACTGATCAAGGACTGGAAAGCGGCCGGCTTGAAGGGAAAGATCGCGCTGTGCGGGCCGGGTTTTCTCACCGAAGGAATACTCGACGAGGTGGGCGACGCAGCCGAAGGCATGGAAACCACGCTGCACTACGGCGACGGCATCGAAACGCCCAAGAACAAGACCTTCCGCCTGAATTACGCCAAGGCCTTCAAGATGCAGCCCGATGTGTATGCGGTGCAGGGCTACGACGCCGGTCTGCTGCTGGCCGCCGGTCTGAAGGTGGTCAAGGGCGATGTGAGTAAGAAGAAGCAACTCATCGCGGCGCTGGAAAAAGCCGAGATCGACAGTCCGCGCGGAAAATGGAAAATGTCGAAGGACCATAATCCGATCCAGGACATGTATCTGCGCAAGGTCGTCGGCAAAGAGAACAAAGTGATGAGCATCGCCATCAAGGCGTTCGACTATCCGGCGCGCGGCTGCAAAATGGGTTGAAGCGAAAACTGCAGTGCGTTGATGCGGAGTCAAAGGCCGGCGCGAGCCGGCCTTTGTTTGAGGGCCTTCCCGCCGCAGGAGGAGAGTTGTATGTTTCTTGCGCGGACGGCGGCCCGGCCGCGCGGATCGTCGATTGGGCACGGATGAAAAGCACATCCGTGCGCAATCGACGATCTTGGATAGAAGCACACCCAAGCCGTGGTTGCTTTTATCCATAACCATGATTTTGGTACGGATGTGCTTTTCATCCGTACCAAAATCATGGTTGGCGCGCGGAGCGCGCAACGGTCGCTATTCGCATGTGACGGAATTTATGACGGCGCATAAAGTTTGACTGTTCACGACACCCCATTCACACTTCAACCTGAAAATGGACGCAAACATATTCCTGATCCAGATCCTGAACGGCATTCAGTACGGCCTGCTGCTGTTTCTGGTGGCGAGCGGGCTGACGCTGATCCTGGGCATCATGGGCATCATCAACCTGGCCCACGGCAGTTTCTACATGGTGGGTGCCTATCTGGCTTTCTCCTTGTCGCAGCATTTCGGCAGCCTGTGGCTGGCGATGGCGGGCGGCGTAGTGATCGCCGTGGCAATCGGTCTGGTGCTCGAATGGCTGCTGATCAGCCGGCTCTACCATCGTGATCATCTGTACCAGGTCCTGCTCACTTACGGCCTGATCCTGATGTTCGAGGAATTGCGGAGCGTGGTGTTCGGCGACGACGTGCACGGGGTGGCCGTGCCGGAGCTGCTGCGCGTCTCGATCCCGCTCACCGAGACGCTGAGCTACCCGGTGTACCGCCTGTGGATGTCGGCGGTGTGTTTGGTACTCGCGCTCGGTATGTACCTATTGATCCAGAAGACACGGCTGGGCATGATGATCCGCGCAGGCAGCTCGAATCGCGAAATGGTGCAATCGCTGGGGATCAATATCAATCTGCTCTATCGTTTGGTATTCGCGCTGGGTGTGGCCCTGGCGGCGTTCGCCGGCATGATCGCGGCGCCGGTGGCCTCGGTATTCCCCGGTATGGGCAATCAGGTGCTGATCGTCTGTTTCGTGGTGGTGGTCATCGGCGGCATCGGATCGGTTAAGGGCGCGATGCTGGCGGCGATCCTCATCGGCCTGGTGGATACCTTCGGCAAGGTGCTCACCCTCGAGATCGGCGGCGTGCCGTTATTGCCGGGACTCTCGGGCATGATGATCTATGTGCTGATGGCGGTGGTCCTGCTGGCGCGGCCGGAGGGCTTGTTCGGGAAACGCGCCTGATGCGCCAACTCCGCTCCGGCACGATTGTTCTTCTCGTTTGCCTGCTTGCACTGGCGCTGCTGCCACTCGTTGCGGAGAAGTATTACATCCAGTTCTTCACCAAAATGATGATTATGGCGATTTTCGCCATGAGCCTGGACCTGCTGGTCGGCTATACCGGTCTGGTGAGTCTCGGACACGCGGCGTTCTTCGGCCTCGCCGGCTATGTGCTCGCCTTCGCCGCGCCGCAGTACCAGGCAGCAAACCTGTGGCTGTCGCTGCCGCTCGCCATGGCGTGCTCGGGACTGCTGGCGCTGGTCATCGGCGCCTTGGTGCTGCGCACCTCGGGCATCTATTTCATCATGGTCACGCTCGCTTTCGCGCAAATGGTGTTTTTCGTGTTTCACGACACCAAGATCGGCGGCGGCGCCGACGGCGTTTATGTCTACGCCAAGCCGGTGGCGGCCATCGCCGGCTGGGAGCCCTTCACCCTGGAGAGCCACACGCATTTCTATTTTGTGGTGCTGGCACTGCTGGCGCTGGTCTACGCCGCGTTGCGCATGCTGCTCGCCTCGCTGTTCGGCCGGGTGATCGTCGGTATTCGCGTCAACGAGCAGCGCATGCGCTCCCTCGGCTATCGTACGTTCCGCTATAAGCTCGCATGCTTCGTGATCGCCGGAGCGCTCGCAGGCATGGCCGGCTATTTTGCCGCCGCCCAGTTCGGCTTCGTCAGCCCGGAGACGCTCGGCTGGCACGAATCGGGGGGCGTGCTGATGATGGTGATTCTCGGCGGCATGGGAACGCTGCACGGCGCGATTCTCGGCGCCTTTGCCATGATGCTGCTCGAACTCGGATTCCAGGGGCTGCCCGCCGTGGGCGGCGTGGACATCGGCAAGCACTGGCAATTGCTGATGGGCGGGTTCATCGTGTGCGCGGTGCTGCTGCTGCCGCACGGCCTGCTCGACCTCGGGCGGCTCGCGTCGCGGCTGCGGCGAAAGCCGAAGGAGGCGCGCGATGGCTGAAGCCGTGCTGCGCACCGAGCGCCTGTGCAAGCACTTCGGTGGGCTCGCCGCGGTGAACGACGTGTCGCTCGAATTCTTCACCGACCAGATCCACGCGGTAATCGGGCCCAACGGCGCCGGCAAGACTACGCTCACCAGCCTGCTTTCGGGCGATCTCGCCTGTACTTCGGGCAACATCTACCTGGACGGGGAGGATATAGCGGGTTTGTCGGCCGACCGCATCTCACAGCGCGGCGTGGGTCGCAGCTACCAGAAGACCAATATCTTCCTGCCTTTTACCGTGCTGGAGAACTGCCGCATCGCGGCGCAATCGCGCCTGACTAGCTCGATGCGCTTCATCCGGTCGGCGCACGCCTACCGCGAGGTGCTGCGCGAAGCCGAGCGCGCACTGGCCGAAGTGGGGCTGGAGCACAGGGCGCAGGAGCTGGCCGCAACGCTGTCGCACGGAGAGCAGCGCCAGCTTGAAATTGCGATGACGCTCGCCACGCGGCCGCGCATCCTGTTGCTGGATGAGCCTCTGGCCGGCATGGGCAGCGAGGAATCGGCGCGCATGGTGGAACTGTTGCGAAAACTGCGACAAGCGCATGCGATGCTGCTGGTCGAGCACGACATGGATGCGGTGTTCGCGCTCGCCGACCGGCTCACGGTAATGGTCGACGGCCGCGTTCTGGAATCCGGCCCACCGGAATTGATTCGCGCCAGTGCCGCGGTGCAGGAAGCCTACCTCGGTACCGAGGAGCCGGATCAGTGAACAAGGCCGCGCTGATCGACGCCCGCGGCATCCACACCTATTACGGCCGGAGCCATATCCTGCACGGCGTCGATTTCGTCGTGCGCCGCGGCGAAACCATCGGACTCATGGGCAGGAACGGCATGGGCAAGTCCACGCTGCTGCGCAGCGTGCTCGGTCTGATGCGAGCGCGCAGGGGCGAAGTGCGCATCGCGGGCGTAGACATGACACAGGCGGCTACCCACGCGATCGTGCGCATGGGGATTGCCTATGTGCCGGAGGGGCGCGGCATTTTTCCCAACCTGTCGGTGCGCGAGAATCTCATCATGGCTGCGCGTGCCGGCGTGGATGGCCGTTGCGACTGGACTTTCGAGCGCGTGATGCAGACCTTTCCGCGTCTGTCAGAGCGCCTGGCGCACGGCGGCGCGCAGCTCTCCGGCGGGGAACAGCAAATGCTCACCATAGGGCGCGCGCTCATGACCAACCCCGACCTGCTGATACTCGACGAGGCGACCGAAGGCCTGGCGCCGAAAATTTCGCGCGAAATCTGGGACATCATCGGCCAGATCAAACAGGCCGGCATCGCTGCGGTGATCGTGGACAAGAATTTCGCGGCCGTGTCGGCCATCGCCGACCGGGTGCTGATCCTGGTGAAAGGCGCGGCCGTCTACGAGGGCAGCAGCGCCGAACTGCGCGCGCAGCCTGAGCTGCATCAGAAATATCTGGGCGTGTAACGCCGGCCGCCCGCTGCCCGCAAGGGCGCGGGGCGCGCTTGCGCGAGGGGCCAGGGACCACCAGCGCGAAATTCCGCTCAGGCGCAGATAGGGCGCGGCGGCGGAGCGGGTTTCTTCGGCTGCTTCGGTTTTTTCTGCTCTTTCTTTTGCCTGTCACGATTACCCATTGCTGGTCTCCTTTCCTGGCGTTAGTGGATCGTTTCCTGCTGCTTTTGGCGCGAAGCATTCGAGCGATCGCGTTCCCGCGTCTAGGATAGCGCATATTGGAGAAATGCAGTTACAGCTCGAACCCCGTATGTTTCCCCAGTTGTTTCCCCAGTTGTTTCCCCAGTTGTTTC
>CAKKSJ010000285.1 GCA_919902965.1 Burkholderiales bacterium | reverse complement strand
CGTCCCGCGGAAACGGCATCAGGCCGGGATCGAGGATGCGCAGATAGCCGTCGACATCGCGCGCGGGCAGGACGCGGCTCTTGCAATGGCGGTTGGGCGACCAGGGGACATCGAGCACGCCGGCCGCGAATGCGCGCACGCTGCCCAGCGCAACATCGCCATCGCCCATCTCCAGCACCTTGTCGACGATGGCCCGCACTTCCCGCCCGATCAACGCCTTCTCGCTTTGGAATTCCGCCAGGCCGTCGAGGCGGATGTCGCGCGCGAGATAGATCGCCATACGGGTGATGCGCAAGCCTTCGGCGTTGGCCTGGGGCGTGGGAATGCCGAAGGCCTCGTGCGTGCTCTTGGTGGTGACGCTTGCCGCCCCGCTGATCGCCGCAAGCGTGCCGCCGTAGCCGATGATGGCTGCCGCCTGCGCCTCGTCCTGCGGCCAGGCGCTCATCCAGTGCAGCAGGGTGACAGACGTAAAGACGTCCGTATAACCCTTCTTAATCAGGTACTCCTGGCATAGCTCGCGGCAGGCGGCGACCGCCGCCGCGTCCTGGATCAAGTGCAGCGTTTCGCCCATTTCCAGACCGTAATTCTTCACCCCCTGTGCCGCCGCCAGCAGGCAATCCAGCACGCAAATGATGATCGCGATCGATGGCGGGATATTGGTGCCGGTGAGAAAGCCGGGCTGACGCCGGTGCAGTTCGACGCCGTGTTCGGCATACATCGCCGCCAGGCGGTCCAGATACTGGTAGTTGCGTATGCCGTCCTCGATCGACAGTTCCTTGATGTACGAGGTGGTATAGGCGATGCCGGAACCGAGATATCCGGAATAGCCGCCGGCGAACGCAATTTCGGAAGTCAGCTTGGGCATCGTAGTCCCGGTCAGCATGATTGCCGGTTTGTCGATCGCCTCGATCAGCTTGCGCGCGCAGGCTACGCCGTAATTGACCATGGGATAGCCGTTGAGCATCGAACGCCCCGCCTTCTCCGACTCCTCGATGCCTTTCTGCGCCAGCTGCCATTGCTCGTTGCGCGTATAGCTGTCCGTGGTAGTAGGCACGATGTCGGCCAAGCCTTCCTTATCCAGCGTCACCATTAGATTGCGCTGCATCTCGAACGTGCCGAAACCGCCGCGCGGCTGTGTCAGGCAGCGCCGCTCCTCCACCGCCTTGCGCATCACCCAGCCGAGTTGTTTGTGCCGCGGGAGCCTCCGGTGCAGTTCGACCGTTGCGTCGAAATCGACATCGGCTCCGCTGGGCCAGCGCGCGAGGTTCTCCCTGCGCATTTCGCGGAACACGTCCACGTCGATGCGCTCCGCAGAAAGCGGCGCGCGTGCGAGCTCAGGCGCCGTGGGCTTATTCATGCGTTACCTCCGTATCGATCGGCTCAAGGTGAGCGAGGGCTAGTTCAAGCGCGACCTGCGGTTCAACCGCGCCGAGCAGGCCGCAGGCGTAGAGCAGGTATTCGCGGTCGAGCAGGAGTTTGGGTTTCTTTGGCCGCAGCGACAGCGGTTCGGCGGCATCGGCAAGCGCCATTTCCATCACCGCGCGCGCGTCGCGGCTGTGTACCAGCGCGCCGCCGGTGCCGATCACGGCGCTAACATTGGACAGATCCTTGCCGTGCTGCACCGTAACCGGTCCGGTGGCGGTGAAGACGGTTTCCACGCTGCCGCAGTGGCGGACGACGGCGAGTTTCACCGAGGCACGCACCAGCGCCTGATCGAACGCCGTTTCTTCGGCCGACTGCGGCAGACGATCCAGGTCGCGCGCGATCTGATCGAGCAAGACCAGCACCCGCGCGGGCGCGACGCGGGCATCTGCGGCGATACCTTCGAGTCCGGCGGCCTCGACGATCGCAGCAGCATTGTGGCGCATGCCCAGATCGCCTTCGACTGTGCGTTTCACGCGCGGCTCGGGCAGGCCCTGCGGAATCACCCCTGCCACCGAGGGCTCGCCGCTCGCGACCGAGTGCACGTCGGTCGTGGCCCCGCCCGGGTCGACGACCAGCAGCGGACCGAGGCCGGCTACGCCGGCGCAGCCGTCGGCCAGCAGCTTCACGCCTTCCAATACGGCCGCCGGCGTGGGCATCAGCACCTGGTCGAATTCGGCGTGCGCCCGGTCGATGCCTTTGGCGTGCACGATACGATCGATGAACACTTTTCGAATCGCGGCGCGCGCTGCTTCGATGTTAAGCAGGTTGAATTCGGGCATCACGTTTTCGCAGGTGATCACTTCCAGCTCACCGAGCAGCATCGCGGCTTCGTCGGCCGCGTTGCGATTGCCGGCGAACACAATCGGGCAGGCGAGCGCGCTGCGGCCCAGCGCCGCGGCATTGTGCAGGATGACTGCGCTGTTGCCGCCATCGGTACCCCCGGCGAGCAGCAGGATATCGGGCGCAAGCGCGATGATTTGCTCGACATCGCCCCAGGTCAGGCGGTAGGCAAAGGTGCCGACCAGCCGCGCGCCTGCGCCCAGCGCCGCGCGCCGCGCGGCCTCGGCGGTAAGCTCGCGCACCAGGCCGACCGTGACCATGCGCAGCCCGCCGGCCGCGCTGCTCGAAGCCAGGCGATACTTGAATTTCGGCAGCCGGCCGAGGCGTCGCTCCAGGTCCGCCAGCGCTGCCTTCATGCCGACCATGATGTCCGAGGTGACCGTGGACGGACCCTGCCCCGACCCCAGAATCCGGCGCGCAGCCAGGTCGATCGCGCGCAGCTTGGTGTAAGTACTGCCGAAATCTATGAGCAGCGCACACGCCCGCATCGGTTCAGACCTTGACCGGCTGCGGCCGCTGATCGCGGACGGAAAAATCGCGCCCCAGCCACTCGATCACCGTTTCGATCCGCGTCCCCGGCGGCGCCGCCCGGTCAAAGCCCATATCGAGGAAGCGCTTCTCCACTTCGGGCCATGCCTGCTTGCCGACGACGAGATTGCCGCCGAGGTAGAGCAGGATGTCATCCAGACCGGCTTCGATGCACAATTCGCGAAAGCCGCGGCAATCGAGTTCCCCCTGGCCATAGAGCGAGGACACCATGATCGCGTCGGCGGCGGTTTCCACCGCCGCCTTGATGAAATCGCCGGCTGGCGTCAGCGCGCCGAGCGCGATCACCTTGTAGCCTGCCGCCTCCAGCGCCATCGACAGAATGCGGTTGCCGACGATATGCGTGTCGGAGCCGATGACGCCGGTCACCAGTACTTTCTGTTTTACGCCCATTCGTAGCTCGGCCTCTTAAGAGTGTGAACACGCCCCGCCGTTTCAGGCAACGCGTCTGCCAAAGGGATGCAACGCAGGCGGGGGGCTAAGCCCCCTGCCGTTTCTTGGCTGCGATCCGCCCTTGCCTGTATTGCTGCCGTAAATGGCGAATGGCGGGGAACGTCAATGCCAGGACCACAAACACCATCACGCTGCCGCTGATCGGACGCGTGAAGAATATGGTCCAGTCGTTCTGGTAGCTGATCATGCTGGTCATGAACGAATTCTCCGCCTGGGTGCCTAGTATGCAGCCGAGCACCATCGGCGCGATCGGGAAGCGGAATTTTTCGAACAGATAGCCGATGATGCCGAAGCTGACGATCATCCACAGGTCGGTCAGACTGTTGCGCGCGGCGAATGCACCGATGAAACAGAACAGCACCACGAACGCGGAGGTGACCGCTTCGGGCAGATACAGCACCTTGATCAGCAGCTTGATCGCAAAATAGCCCATCAGGCACATGCCGATCACGCCGACGATGAGCGAGGCGAATATCGCATACACCAAGTCGGCATTGTTGATGAATACCTGCGGCCCGGGCTGCATGCCGTGCAGCAGGAACGCGCCCAGTATCACCGCCGTCGCGCCGCTGCCGGGAATGCCCAGCGTCAACAGCGGCACCATGTGCCCGGCGACGGTCGCGGTGGAAGCCGTCTGCGGCGCGACGATACCCTCGGGCAGCCCGCTGCCGAGCTGCTCGCGGCGCTTGCAGTATTGCGCCTCGGTGCCATAGGCGACAAACGACGCGATCGTCGCGCCCGCGCCCGGAATGATGCCGAGGACGATGCCGAGGGCGGAACTGCGCAGCAGCGTCGGTTTGATCTCGGCTATCTCCCGCAGCGACGGAAACTCGGTGCTCACGCTGTCGCCTTGCGCCAGCGGCGGCGTAACGAACCCCTGTTCCAGCCTCACCAGCACTTCACCCAGGCCGTACGCGCCGACCATCACGGTTAGGTATTCGATGCCGTCCGCGAGCATGGGCACGTCGAAAGTGAAACGCTCGGCGCCGTAGATTGCGTCGACGCCGACGCTGGCGAGCATCAAGCCGAGAAACAGACTGATGAAGGCGTTGATCATCGAGCCGCCGCCCAGCGCAACCACGCTGGTGAGGCCGAACAGGATGATGGAAAAATACTCGGGCGAGTCGAACTTGAGAGCGAAGCTCGCGAAGGGGTGCGCCATCGCGACCGCCGCCAGCGTCGAAACCAGACCGCCGGTGAGCGCGGCAAGCAAGGTCCAGCCCAGCGCTTTCGCCGGCTGGCCCTTGTGCGCCATGGCGTAGCCGTCCCACAGCAGCGGCACGTCCAGCGGCTCGCCCGGAATCCGAAACAGGATCGAAGTGAAGGCGCCGCCATAGGTGCCGGAGATGTACATCGCAGTGAGCAGGATGATCGACGGCGTGATTGCCATGCCGTAAGTAAACGGCAGCGCCAGCACGATACCCATCACCAGCGTCAGCCCGGGAAGCACCGCCACCAGCATGCCGGTAACCAGCCCGATGATGAGCGCGAGCAGATTGACCGGTTGAAATACGGTAAGGAACCCTGCGCCGAACTGCTGTGCCACATCGATCATGCCGCTGCTCCTATCTGATGCCCATCAGCCGCATCAGGAAAAACGAGACTTCCGAAAACGGCGCCTGGCCCAGCGGCAGCGACACGTACACGATCTTCATGAACACGAACATGAAGACGAGACTGCCGATCAGGCTGGTCGCAAGCACTACGCCGAAGCGCCGGTAGCGTCCGACCAGCATGAACGCGGCGAGATAAATGAAGGTGCAGAGAAAGAAACCCAGCCTCTCGATCAACAGCACATAGCCGACGGTCATGGCGATGCCGATCAGCAGCAGATGGGGATAGGTCTGCTCCTCGGGCAGGGCAGCGATTTCGACTGGCGCCTCTTCGACTATGCTTTGCAGCACACCCGCCAATTCCTTGCCCGCTTTGCCAAAAAAAAGATTCTTGACGATTTCATAGGCGCAAGTCACCATCGCCAGGAGCAGAATCGTTTTTGGCCAGAAATCCGGGCCGATGCGTCCACCGGGCGCGGCGAAATCGATCTGACGGGCAAAGAAATACAGGCCGGCGGCGATCGCAAACACCGCCATGTAAGGCGCATTCCTGCGTAAATGGCTCAACATACGGATCCTCCGCTCGGTTACGGTCCTGCGTGCCGGCGGCCGGCGGCGGCTCTAGCCGCCGGCATTGGCCCGGGCCCGGATTATTTCGCTGCCGCAGTCGGCGCGAACATGCGCCGCATCTGATTGAGCTCGTCCTCCATGATCTTCGCGGCGTCCTGCGCCGCAAAATAACTGTCGTCGGACGCGTACTGTTCCTTCAGGTAGGCCTGGTATTCGGCGCTCGCGGCGACCCTGGCGAGCGCATCCGAGAGCACCTTGATCTTGCCTGCATCGGTGCCCGCCTTCACGATCACCGCGCGCCGCTGCGGCAGCGTGATGTCGTAGCCGAGCTCCTTCGATGCCGGGACGTCCGGAAAAACGCTGAAGCGCTTGTCGGAGAAGATGATGACCGGCTGGATTTGCTTGCTGTCGATGAAGCTGCGGACATCGCCCAGTTGCTCGTAGAGCAGATCCGCATGCCCACCGAGCACGGAGGTGTAGCGCTCGCCCGGATTGGCAAAAGGCACCGAGATAAGCTTCAAACCGCGCGCGGCAAAGAAATTCACGGTGATGTCGTCGGGGCTGCCGAAGCCCGTGACTGCGACCTTGAGCTGGCGCACTTTGGCCGTGCGCTCCACGTCGGCCCAGGTCTTGAGGTTGCCCTTGGCGGCGGACATGAACGACGAGGGCTGCTTGATCATCAGCGCAACCGGTACGATGTCCTTCATGCTCCAGCGCGTCTTGCTCGTGGCGAGCAGCGCATAGGTATCCCAGGTCATCACCGAAATCGAGTAGCCATCGGCTTGCCCCGCGAGCAGTTTCGCCATGCCGGTGTTGCCGGTCGCACCGGGCGCGTTGACCACCGGGAAGGAAATCTTGAGATCTTCTTCCATGATCTTGCCCGCCTTGCGCGCCACCTGATCGGCGCCGCCGCCGGGGCCCCAGGGCACGATGAACTCAATCGGGCGCGAGGGATATTTCTCCTGAGCCGTGAGCGCAAGCGACGTCAGACCCAACAGCAATGCGACGCCAGCCTGCAACGATCGTTTTTTCAATTCAGTGCAATTCATGATGTACCTCCATATTTGGAAAATAAAACCGTCGTGTCGGCACGCTTTCTGCGACGTGCTGGATGCAGCTTACACCTGTAACAGCAGTTTTCCCTTTGTCTTGCCTGCTTCGAGATAGCGATGCGCCTCAGCCGCGTCGGCGAGCGCGAACACGCGGTCGATGGTCACATTGAGCCTGCCGGCTGCGAACCATGCAAACAGGTCCTTGGCTCGTGCGCCGATCTCCGCCGCCGTCGCGATGTAATCCGCGAGGTGCGGTCGGGTGAAAAACACCGACCCGGCTTCCCCCAGTTCCAGCGGATTTATCGATTCCACCAGCCCCGAGGCGCCGCCGTAGTTTACGCACAGACCGCGCTTTTTCAGGCTGCGGATGCTTTGCGCTATCGTGTCCTTGCCGATCGCGTCATAAACGACATCGACACCCTTGCCGCCGGTGATTTTCATCAGCTGTTCGCGAAAATCGACATCGCGATAGGCGATGACATGGTCGGCACCGAGCCGCTTCGCGATTTCCGCCTTTTCCAGATTGCCGACCGTGGTCAGCACCGTCGCGCCGCGCAGCTTCGCAAGCTGGATCAGAAGCTGGCCGACGCCGCCCGCGCCCGCGTGCACCAGGCAGGTGTGGCCGGGCGCAAGCGCAAACGCCGAGTGGCTGAGATAGTGCGCAGTGAGTCCCTGCAACATCAGCGTCGTCGCGATTGGCAGCGGCACCTCCTGCGGCACCTTCACCAAGCGCCACGCGGGCACCACGGCGAAGGCCGCATAGCTGCCGCGCACGATGCAGTAGGCAACCCGGTCGCCGACCGTCAGCCCGGTTACACCTTCGCCCAACGCCGCCACAGTACCGCCGGCTTCCATGCCGATGGTCATGGGCAGTGGCGTTTGATAGGTGTTTGAGCGCGCATACTTGCCGCTGCGCATGTAGATATCGATGAAGTTGATACCGGCATACTCGACCTTGACCAGCGCTTCCCCGGCGGCAGGAATCGGCTCCGGCACCTGCATGAGCTGCAGATTTTCCGGGCCACCGAATTGGGCGATTGCCATGGCTTTCATGCGTGGATCCTTGCGCCTAGGACGAAGCAGCCTGCGCCGCCCGCGGCGTGCAAACCAGGGAATCGACCCGGTAGCGCTCGATGTTTTCCATATCGAGTCGGGCCCGATATCCGGGATCAAGCACAATGGCGCCGTTGCGAAAGACGAGCCGCTCGCGCAGCAGCGGCGCACGCGCCTTGAGAAAACCGTTCATTTCGCCCGCGTTGTCGATATGCCTTGCCGCGATACAGGCCTCCATCCAGCAAGCTGGATCGCAGGCGACGCCGTTGCCGAGCACCGCCTGCATGCCGAGCGCCTTGATGCGCGTGATCGCCTGCACCAGGGCATCCAGCGTAACCAGCTTCATCAGTTTCACTTTGATATACGCCGCTGCCTTGAGCGCCGCCGCCTTCTCGATGTCGGCCAGGCCGTAGATCGATTCGTCGAGCATCATCGGCACCGGCGACACCCGCGCTACCGCGAGGTGCGCGTCCCAGTCGCCCGCGGCGCAAGGCTGCTCGAACAGCTCGATGCCGACAGGATCGAGCGCGCGCGCGAAAGCCATTCCCTGTTCGGCGCTGTAGCCTTGATTGGCGTCGATGCGGATGCGCGCCCTGCCCTGCACGACCCGCTGCACCGACTTGAGCATCTCGGTGTCCCGGGCGACGTCGAATCCCACCTTTACTTTGAGCGTGCGATAGCCCGCATCCAGTAACTGCTGGAACTCCATGCGCATCGCATCTTCGTTCTTGGCCTGGAGCAGACCGACCAGCGGAACTGTGGCCACGCCGGGCAGCTGCAGCAGTTCGCTCCCCGCCAGCATCTCGAGCGCGGTACCGAACGCCGTTGCCGTAAACGGAAATTTCATGCCGAGCCGGGTGATTGCGCTAGTCGCGCTGGCGCCGTCATGGCGGATCAGTTCCGCCGCGAACTGCCTCGCCGCGCGCCAGCTCCCTTCAATGGTTTCGTCGGTGTAGCCGGTGAGCACGGTCGCTTCGCCCACGCCCGCGTTGCCCTGCGCATCGACCGCTTCCACGATGATGGTGTCGAAATTCTCCACCGGCCCGAAAGCGAGACGGTACGGCGTCCACAGTGGCACGCACAGCCGGTAGAGCGTCAGCTTTTCCAGGCGGGAACCTGCTTGAAACGAGGCCGAGTTTCGCGTCATGCGGTTTCCGGCTCGAGCAGGCTCTTTCCCGGCGTGACGCGGCTGAACACGACCGGCATGAATTGCAGGTCATACGCATCGCCCTGCAGGCGGATGCGGGTAAAGGCGGACTGTTCCAGGTTCCCCGGCTCTGGATAGTCCTCGCGAAAATGCGCGCCGCGCGAATTGCAGCGCGCCAGCGCCGCGTGGGTGATGGTCTTGCTAATGAGCAGCAGGCTGTCGAGGTTCATCCAGTCGTGCCATGCGAGGTGATAGGCGCGGCTGGCCGCGCTGACCCCGGTGCGCTGCAGTTCCTCGTGCAGGACCTGCAAACCCTGCAGGGCGCGGGTCAATGCGCTTTCTTCGCGCAGGATGCCGACGTCGTTCCACATCAATTCATACAGGCGCTCGCGGATTGCGTTCAGGTCGCCCGGGGCTTGCCTGAACGGACGTTCCCAGCGCTCGACTGCCTGTTCCAGCGCCGCCTGGTCGACTTCGGCGGGCGCGCCGCATCCGGCGAGCCAGCCGGCGGCGGTGTCGCCGGCAATGCCGCCGAAAACCGTCGAGTTGGCGACACCGTTGCCGCCCAGGCGGTTGGCGCCGTGCACCCCGCCCGTGTCTTCGCCGGCGGCGAACAGCCCGGTGAGCGCGGTGGAGCAGTCGGTGCCGAACTCGACGCCGCCCATCATGTAGTGCGCGGTCGGAACGACCTCGACCATCCCGGCGGCGAGATCGAAGCCGCAGTCGGCGCAGCGATCGACCATGCCCTTGAACATCCTGCGCACGTTGTCCGGGCCCAGGTGCCCCATGCTGATGTAGACGCCGCCGTTCGGCGTCACCCGTCCGGCGCGCATCTCGGAGAAGATCGAGCGCGAGACGATATCGCGCGTCGCGCGCTCCAGCCTCGGGTCGTAATTGCCCATGAACCGCTGCATATCGCCGTTGAGCAGGTAGCCGCCGGAGCCGCGCAGGCCCTCTTCGAGCACGGTGCCGGTCATGCGCGTGCCGGTCCCGGCGAGCAGGCCGGTGGGATGGAACTGCACCATTTCCATGTCGCGCAGCGCGAGTCCGGAGCGCAGCGCCATCGCCAGGCCGTCGCAGCTCTTTTCGCCCGAGGGCGTGTGGTATTTGTACATCGACGGACCGCCGCCGGTGCCGAGCACCACGGCTTTCGCGCGCGCCAGAACGAATTCGCCGCTGCGCATGTCGATGAGCAGCACGCCGGCGATGCGCTTGCCGTCGGGCGCGAGGATCAGGTCCACGGCGCGGTGCTCTTCCAGGCGGTGTATGCCACGCGCCCATACCTGCTCGGCGAGGCGGTTGATGATCTCGATGCCGGTGAGATCGCCCTTGTGCACCGTCCGGTCGAAGGTCTGCCCGGCGAAGGCCTTCTGATGCAGGCTGCCGTCGGCATTGCGATCGAAGAAACAGCCGAGCTCGTTCTCCAGTTCGTGGATGCGCTCGATCGCGCCCTTGACCAGGGTCCAGGCGAGTTCCTGGTTGGGCAGCCACTTGCCGCCTTCGATCGTATCCATGAAGTGGCGCTCGACCGAGTCGCCCTGCGCCAGCGCGACGTTGTAGCCGCCCTGGACCATGCGCGTACAGCCGCACTTGCCCAGCAGCCCCTTGACCGCGACGGTGACGTGCAGCCGCGGATTCGCCGTATGCGCGTGCAACGCGGCGAACAAGCCCGCGCCGCCGCTGCCGAGGATCAGAAGGTCGGTAGTCAGAGTTCGCATCGGCGCTTCACAGTAAATTCAGTGCAAACAGCAAGCCCACGCCGAGGCTCGCTCCGGCGGCGACGGCGATCAGGTCCTTGTGCCAGGGACCGATAAGCGACCAGTCGAGGAATTCCAGGGCCAGCAG
The DNA here is from genome assembly GCA_919902965.1 of Burkholderiales bacterium. GTDB lineage: Bacteria > Pseudomonadota > Gammaproteobacteria > Burkholderiales > SG8-39 > 2-12-FULL-64-23. Next base: position 3,417 of record CAKKSJ010000285.1, on the reverse strand, counting down.
CCTGAGCCCTCCGGTGAAATGCGCTGCGAGCAGCACCACCAAGCCGATCTCCGCCACATGCACAGCCGGCTGCTGCGTCCATGCGAGAAACGCATCGAGCTGGGCGGACCCTTCGAGCGCCTGGCCCATCGCCCAGAAATGCACCGGCAGAAACAGGCTCAGCAGCACCCCCGAGACGCGGTTCACCAGTGCGGCCCAGCGTGCCGGCTGGCTGCTGGAGGGAAGTTTCATCGGAATACCCCCCATGCGGCACGCGTCCCAGCCAGGGCCAGCACCAGCGCAAACGCGAGCAGCGCCGCGTCCAGCGACTTGCCGCGCCAGGAAAACCACTCCGCAAGTACCGCACGCAATCCGATCGGCGCGTGGATAGCCACCGCCGCGACGAATACCAGGTAGAAGCCGAACCAGGCCAGATTGCCGCGCGTGCGGCCGAGAATCTCCACGGCAGACAGCCCCTGGCGCACCGCGTAGATCATGGTAACCAGGTGCACCAGCACGCACAGCGCCAGCACTACTGCGGCAAGACGCTGCGCCAGCCACAGGCGCGCCTGCATGCGCGCGCCGCTCAAGCCTGCGCACGCTGCGTCCATCGGCGTGCCCGCCCCATCCACGGGTGCTTGCGCGCTGTTCACAATTGGCCTTTCAACAGCGCCAGGCTCACCGACCGCTTCAGCCCGGCAATGGAGGCCGTGGGTGCAAGTTGCTTGGGGCAGAGCTCGGAGCAACTGACGTGGGTATGACAGGCATGGCAACCGGCATCGCCGGCCACCGCCCTCAGACGCTCCGGATTCGCGGTGTCGCGCACGTCGTTGACCAGCGTCCAGGCGCGGTTCAGTGCTGCCGGACCCAGGTACTCGGAATTGCAGGCAACGACGTCGCAGGCGGAATAGCAGACGCCGCAACCGATACATTCGATTGCCGCATCTGCGAGCTGGCGCTCCGCTGTCGCCGAAGACACGAGCGCAAAATCATCCCGGCGGCTGCGGTTCGAGCGGAACTGGCCTTTCGCCGCGGCCCATTTGTCAAAGAATCCGGACATATCGGCGACCAGATCCTTGATCACCGGCAGATTGCGCAAGGGCGCAATTTCCAGGGCGTCGCCCTTGATGACCTGGGTCACATGCGTGCGGCAGGTCCAGCGCGCCACGCCGTTCACGCTCATCCCGCACGAACCGCACATGCCGACGCGGCAGGCGAAACGGTACGCGAGCGTGGGATCGAGGTGACGCTGGATGAAGCTGACCACGTCGAGCACGGTCTGGCTTTCCTGGCGCGGGACTTCGTAGCTGCGGTATTCGCCCGCTTCGACGCCGCGCCACACGCTCACTCTCAGCTTGGACATCGTCCGGCTTTCCTCCGCCTTCGCATCAGTCATATATATCTATTCGTGCAATGTAAAACGCCGGCAGCACAAAGTAAAGGCCGTCTACTGGACCAATATGCGCGCGCATCATCGCGTCTATTACCTTGTTTAATCGCATCTATATTCGCCTTTTCGGCTGCCGCGCCGGCGCCGGAACCGATTCGATAGTCATATAGATGTCTCATAAAGTCATATATATGTTTACTTGCGCTGGTTTCGTAATGCGGGATAATCTGCGGTCTACGCGCCGCGCCTTTTTGGAGTTCAGCATGCACCGCAGCCAGCCACTCTACAAGGAAGTGAAGCAGCACATTACCGAAAGCCTGCGCGATAGCAAATGGCGTCACGGCCAAGCCATCCCGAGCGAACCGCTGCTGGCAAAACGCTTCAACGCCAGTGTCGGCACGGTGCGCAGGGCCATCGATGAACTGGTGGCCGAGAATATCCTGGTGCGCCAGCAGGGACGCGGCACCTTCGTTACCAGCCACACGCGCGACTACATGCTCAACGTGTTTTTCCAGATTGTCGGCAACGATGGCGACAAGGAGTTTCCCCAGCCGGAAATGCTGTCGTTCAAGCGCGGCCGCGCGGATCTGGCGACCGAAGAATTGCTCGGAATCGAGCACGGCGAACTGGTGTTCATGGTGCAGAATCTCCTGCGGCTGCAAGGCGAACCGGTGATAGTGGACAATCTGCGCTTGCCGGCCAAGCTGTTTCCGGACATGAGCGAAAACCTGTTTGTCGATCGCGACACCACGACCTATGGCTTGTACCAGATGCGCTACGGCATCACCGTGGTACGCACCGTCGAGACGATATCTGCGGTGCTCGCCGACACAACGACGAGGAAGCTGCTGCGAATGGCGCACCCGGCCGCCGTGCTAAAAATCATGCGCACTGCCTATACGTACAAGGACCTGGCGGTGGATACGCGTATACGCTTCGTCAACACCCGGCATCACCACTATCTGAGCCTGCTCGGCAAACGCTGAGCGCACACGCTCGAGCCAGCGGCGGCTGCGCGCCGCTTGGGCCATTTCTCGGCGAACTGGACGTCAAGATCAGCGTCCGAGCCGGGCCTTCAACGCCGCCCCGACATCGGACGGCGTATCCAAGACGGTAACTCCGGCGGCTTCGAGCGCCGCGCGCTTGGAGGCGTAGGTTCCCTTGTTGCCCATGACGATAGCGCCGGCGTGCCCCATCTTTTTCCCCTTGGGCGCGGCGCCGCCGGCGATGAAGGCGACCACGGGCTTGGTCATGGTCTTGGCGTAAACGGCTGCTTCCTCTTCCATCGAGCCGCCGATCTCGCCCACCATGACGACGGCCTCGGTACCGGGAAAATTATCGAGGGCGACGAGCGCGTCGCGCGTGGTGGTGCCGATGATAGGATCGCCGCCGATGCCGACGAAAGCGGATTCGCCATAGCCGGCCTGGACGATATTGAGACACATGAGCACGCCCAGGCTGCCGCTCCGGGAAATCACGCCGATCGAGCCGTGCTTGAAGATGCGCTCATTGAAGGCCGGCATGAAGCCGGCGAAGCACTCGCCAGGCGTAACGGCGCCGGCGGTGTTGGGGCCGAGGATGCGCGCGCCGCGTTCCTTCGCCGCCGCCATAAAGTACATCACGTCCTGCACCGGGATGTGCTCGGTCATCACGACCAGGCCCTTGGCGCCGGCCTCGATCGCATCCATGGCGGCTTGCTTGACCATCAGGGGCGGGATGAAGAGGACCGCGACGTCGAAGCCGACGCCCGTCATCGCGTCCCCGGCGGTGGCGAACACCGGCACGCCGCACTGCACGCTACCCGCCTTCTTCGGATGGGTGCCGCCGACGATCCTGGTGCCGTAGGCCTGCATGCGTTCGGTCCAGAACGTGCCCTGCTTGCCGGTGATGCCCATCACCAGCATGCGATCGGTTCCGCGGACAATCATCGCGCCGCCTCCACCGCCGCCAGCGCAAATCCACATATCCGATTCATGCCGCTGCCCCGACCGCCGCCTTGATCGCGTCGTCCATTGTCGCGAGCGGTGCAACGCCCAGGCGATCCTTCA
>CAKKSJ010000284.1 GCA_919902965.1 Burkholderiales bacterium | reverse complement strand
AGGAGTTCGGCCGCAAACCGGCGCGCAACGACTACCCGGTGATGGCGCTTTGGGAAATGGGCGCCCGCTTGCTGAAAATTCCAGACCACGATCTCACCAACCCCTATACGCGTTCGCGCATGCAGATCCTGAAGAGCGTCGGGCACACTTTCCTCACGGCGTCCCTGGGCCTTCCACGCGAAGTCTTCATCGAAGCGCTGGCGGCGTCGCCGGATCTGGTTGAGGTTATCGAAGTCAATCTGAGCGCAAAGCGCCTCGCGCGCGACCTCGAGCGGCTGCGGTCCTTGCGCCGCACGACGCATCGGCCCGTGTACTGGGCAAAGCTGCGCATGCACGAGGATGCGCACTTCGACGGCGCGCAGTTCAGTCATTTCGTGAAAAGCGGCCTGCTGCCGGGCGAACTCGACGCCCTCCCCGCGCTGCTCGCGCAAAGCGGCGCGCGCAGCGCGATCGACGGCGTCGTGGTCAGGCTGGATCGGGGCACCGACCTGCTCGCCACCATGCCGGCCCTGGTTCGATTCGCGCAGCAGAACGGCCTCGGCGTCCAGGGGGCGATCAAACTCGCTGACGCGAGTCTCGCGAAAACCCGCGACGACGAGATCGACAACGCACGCCTCGTCGCCGAGGCGGTGCTCGCCGGGCGGACCTCCGATCGCGTGATGCTTATTTTCGATACCTTCATGGACATTGACCGCGGCTACCACCCGCGCAATGGTTTCATCGACCGGATGTTCAATCCGCGGCCCGCGCTGCACGCCTACGCCGCGATGGCGCATGTGCTCGGAAACGCCGCGCGCGTCATGATAGACAGGGTTGACCAGGAAGATACCCTGCGTACGGTGCGCTTCTCCACCGGCAGCACCACGCACCTGCTGGTCTCGGGCGGGCCGGGAACCGCGCTGCTGGCTCTCGCCGAACGCAGCGGCGCGCACGACGCGATCGATCTATGCACGGGCGAAATCGGCACGCTGCCCGAAGCCGCAAGAAAGGCCGACGCGCGCGCGAAATCTGACGGCGTCTGGGTACTGACCGAGGTAGGCTGAGACGGCGGTCGCGATCGGCGCGCGGGAAGGCGCGCCGGCCGGGTGCAGGGTTCACTTCAATCATCTCTACAAGAACAACAATTAACAGAACTGCCTGTTTCGTTTTTTGATATTATTGCGAAATGAGCGCCAAACAGGACAATAAGGACAATAGCTCGGCCACGCTGCGCGCCATCTCGGCGCTGGAAATCATCGTGCGCGCCGACCGCCCGGTGTCGCTCACGGAAGTCATGGCCGAGGTCGACCTGCCCAAGCCCACGGTGTACCGCATCCTCGCCCTGCTGGAGCATTCCGGCATGCTGCTGCGCGAGCCCGACGGCAGGCGTTACACCGTCGGACCCCGCCTGGCCCGCTTTGGCACCGAAATACTGATGAATTCATCGGTGCGCGGCTCGCGCCACGCGATCCTGCAGAGGCTGGTGGATGAACTCGGCGAAACCTGCAACTTCACCATGCTCGACGGCAGCGAGGTTGTCTACCTCGACCGTGTCGAGACCGTTTCACCGCTACGCATGAATCTGCAGCCGGGCTCGCGCGTGCCCCTGCACTGCACTGCGAGCGGCAAGTTGTTCCTCGCCATGCTATCGCGTGCACGGCGCACCAAGCTGCTCGACCATCTTCCCCTGCAGCGTCACACCGAGAGAACCATCGTCGACAGGGGCAAGCTGGAACTGGAACTGGAGCACATACGCCGCCGCAAGACCAGCACGGACAACGAGGAATACCTGGCCGGCTTGATCTGCGTCGCGGTGCCAGTCCTGTCGCGGGACGGTAAACCTTGTGCTTCGGTGGCGGTGCACGCCCCCATCGCGCGCATGTCCCTGGATCAGGCCTTGGCGCATTTGCCGGCTTTGCGGCGCGCCGCCGAGGCGTTGACGCAGACCTATCAGAACGACGCGCCCGCCCCGCCGCGCGGGCGCAGCAGCGCAGCGCCCAAGCGCAGCGCATGAGCGCGCGCCCGCACCTGGAGCGCCTGATCGCGCGCGCGCGCCAGTACGCGCCGCTGCCGATGGCGATCGTCTATCCCTGCGACCGCGACGCGCTGCTCGCCGCTGCAGCAGCGGCGAAAATGCAGCTGATCACACCGCTGCTGGTAGGCCCGCGAGACAGGATACACGCCGCGGCCGAGACTGCCGGCGTGGATGTCAGCGCATTCGAACTGCACGACATCGCGGCCGAGCCCGCCGCCGCCGCGCGCGCCGCGGTGGCGCTATGCCATGCCGGCCGGGTGCGCGCCATGATGAAAGGCAGCCTGCACACCGACGAGCTGATGGGCGCCGCCGTTGCAAGCGCGGGCGGGCTGCGCGGCGCGCGGCGCATCAGCCATGTATTCGTCATCGACGTCCCGGGACATCCGCGCCCGCTGCTCATCGCCGACGCGGTTGTAAACATCACACCCAGCCTGGCAGCCAAGCGCGACATCGTGCAGAACGCGGTGGACTTCGCCCACGCCATCGGCATCGCGTGTCCCAAAGTAGCAATACTGTCCGCGGTCGAAAGCGTGAACCCCGCCATAGCCGGCAGCGTCGACGCGCCGGCGCTGATAGAGATGGCGCGCTCAGGCGAGATCAGCGGCGCCATGGTCGACGGACCGTTTGGCATGGACAACGCGATTTCCGCCGAAGCGGCGCGCATCAAGGGCATACGCTCGGAGGTGGCAGGTCAGCCCGACATTTTGTTGGTGCCGGGCCTGGAAGCCGGCAACATACTCTACAAGGCGCTGGTCTACCTCGCCCGGGGCGAATGCGCCGGCCTGGTACTCGGCGCCAAAGTGCCCATAGTGCTTACCAGTCGTGCCGATTCAATCGAAAGCCGCGTCGCATCCTGCGCGCTGGCCGTACTCAAGGAAAAGAATCAATGAGCAAGCTGTTCTCACATTTTGCCCTGCGCAAGCTGACGCTGGAAAACCGTATCGTGGTCTCGCCGATGTGCCAGTACTCGGCAAGCGAGGGCAGCGCCAGCGACTGGCATTTGATCCATCTGGGGCAGCTCGCCCTGGGCGGAGCCGGGCTGCTGTGTATCGAGGCAACCGCGGTCGAAGCAATCGGGCGCATCACCCCCGACTGCCTCGGGCTGTACTCGGATGACAACGAGGCGGCGCTGCGCCGCGTGCTTGTTTCGCTGCGCCGCCACGCCGGCACGCCGATTGCGATCCAGCTCGCCCATGCCGGACGCAAGGCTTCGAGCTACTCGCCCTGGGAAGGCGGCAAACTGATCGCCCCTGAGGCCGGTGGCTGGCTGCCGATCGCGCCCTCGGCGCTGCCGTTTTCGAAGGCCGAACCGCCGCCACGGGAAATGAATGCAGCTGAGCTCGCGCGCGTGCGCGAGGCGTTTGTACACGCGGCGCAGCGCGCTGCACAACTGGACATCGACGCGATCGAATTGCACGCGGCCCACGGCTACCTGCTGCATACCTTCCTTTCGCCGCTGTCCAATCGGCGCAGCGACGACTACGGCGGATCGCTGGAAAACCGCATGCGTTTTCCGCTGCAAGTATTTTCCGCGGTGCGCGAAGCCTGGCCTGAGGCGAAACCGCTGGGGATGCGCATATCCGCGAGCGACTGGATCGAGGGCGGCTGGGATCTGGCGCAGTCGCTCGAACTCGCGAAGCAACTCAAAGCACTGGGCTGCGACTGGATCGACGCCTCCAGCGGCGGCCTCGCGCCCGAGCAAAAAATCAGCCTCGGCCCCGGCTATCAGGTGCAGTTCGCAGAGGCAATCCGCAAGGAAGCCGGCATACCGACCATCGCCGTGGGCCTGATCACCGAGCCGCGACAGGCCGAAGACATTGTCGCTTCGGGTCGCGCAGACATGGTCGCACTCGCGCGCGGCATACTCTACGAGCCGCATTGGGCCTGGCGCGCCGCCGCCGAACTCGGCGGGCAGCTAAGCGCGCCGAAGCAATACTGGCGCGCGCCACCGCGCGGTCAGGAAGCGATTTTCCGCGGCGCCAAGGTCGGTCAGCGTTGAGTCGCGCTAGGCCGAGCAAAATCCCTACTTCATTGACCTGACAATACCGATACCTGTCCGCATGCCAGACCGGTAATCGTGTCGCATGATTCACCTCCCACAGGGCTCGATGCCGGGCCCTATCGCGAGTGAAAGATCATTGATACGGAGAGCGTCATGAAACAAAAGCAATGGGTGCGGCATGCCGGCCTCTCGCTGGCGTTGATATCGTCGCTGGCTTTTGCGGCGGAAGAATACAAGGAAAGGGGTGTCGGGGACGTAGTCTACGTGCCGACGCCGCAGATCGTGGTCGATGAGATGCTGAGCATGGCCAAGGTGGGGCCCAAGGATTTTGTCATCGATCTGGGTTCGGGCGATGGCCGCATGGTGATCACCGCGGCGAAAAAATTCGGCGCGCGCGGCTTCGGTGTCGATTTGTCGGACGAATTGCTGGCGGAAAGCAAAAAGACCGCGCAATCGCAGGGCGTCGCCGACCGCGCGGTGTTTATCAAGCAAAACCTGTTCGAGACCGATCTGAGCCCCGCCAGCGTGATTACCACCTATCTGCTGCCGTCGATGAACGAGAAGCTGCGACCTAAGATACTCAGCATGAAGCCCGGCACTCGCGTGGTGGCGCACGATTACACCATGGGCGACTGGAATGCCGACCGGCAGAAAACGCTGGATGTGCCCGAAAAGAAAGTCGGAACTGCCGGCAAGAGCCACATTTATCTGTGGTACGTACCGGCAAGAATTGCCGGTCGCTGGCAATCGCAGATCCAGACCGGATCGCGGCCGGAAACCTGGGAATTCGAATTGGATCAGCGCTATCAGATGTTCGACGGAACCGCGCGCATCGGCGATCAAAAGCTGCCCCTGCGCTCGACCAGGCTCGATGCCGATCAGATCAGTTTTCAGTTCCTCGCCAGAGCAGGTGACAACTCGTCGCACCATGAATTCAACGGCACGGTCAAAGGCGACGTGATCGAGGGCACGCTCAAACGGGGCGAGGGCGCGACGCAGAAGCAATTGCCGTGGCGCGCCAAAATCGTGCAGCGCGCGGCGGGCAAGCAATGATCCCGTCCGCCGCCGCGGGGCAGGGAGCGCGGCCCAAGCCGAGCCTCACGCTGTCCGACGCCGTGGCGATGATCGTCGGCCTCATCGTCGGGGCCGGCATATTCGGCACGCCTTCCATCGTGGCCGGCGCCGTGGAGAGCGAATCGCTGCTGGTCGCGGTGTGGATCGCGGGCGGTGTTTTTTCCGTAATCGGCGCGTTGTGTTACGCCGAGCTCGCGACCGCCTTCCCTTCGGCCGGCGGCGAATATCATTTTCTGCAGCGTGCGTTCGGCCGCTCGCTCGCATTTCTCTACGGATGGGCGCGCATGACAGTGATCGTCGCCGGCTCGATCGCCGTGTTTGCCTATCTTTTCGGCGACTACATGTCGCGCGTCGTGAATCTGGGCGCGTACTCGTCCGCCATCTGGGCCGTTCTGATCGTGGGGATACTTACCATGGTGAACTATACGGGCATACGCGAAGGCAAGATCACCCAGGATATTTTTGCCGTGCTCGAAGTGGGCGGGCTGGTGCTGATCATCGTCGCCGGTCTGGTGCTCGCTCCCGCGCCGGCAGAGGTCGCGGCGGCTTCGGGCGCCGCCGGCCAGCCTTGGTACATGGGCGCAGGCATAGGCTCGGCGATGGTATTCGTGCTGTTCACCTATGGCGGATGGAACGACGCCGCCTACATTTCGGCCGAAGTGCGCGACCGCGATCGCAACATGGTGCGCGCGTTGTTGCTGTCGATCGGCCTGGTCACCGTGCTCTACGTGCTGGTCAACCTCGCCTACCTTAATGGACTGGGCTATCACGCGATGGCTCGCTCGGACGCGGTCGCAGCCGACCTGCTGAAGGGCGTCTGGGGCACAACGGGCGAGAAACTCATTTCGGCGATGATCGCCATTGCCGCGCTGACCTCGGTGAACGGCTCGATGATCGTCGGCGCGCGCTCCAACTACGCGCTCGGCAAGGACTGGCCCCTGCTAGGATTTCTCGGCCGCTGGGACGAGGCGAGCGGATCGCCGCGGAACGCAATGCTGGTGCAGGGCGTTATTGCGCTTGTGCTGGTGATCTTCGGGGCAGTCCAGAACGCGGGATTCAAGGGACTGGTCGAGTATTCGCTGCCGGTTTTCTGGGGATTTTTCCTGCTCGTGGGCGTAGCGCTGTTCGTGCTGCGCGCCAAGGAGCCGGATGCGCCGCGGTCGTTCCGCGTTCCCGGCTATCCGGTGGTGCCGGCGGTCTTCATCGCGGTTTGCGCCTACCTGCTGTATTCCAGCCTTATGTATCATCGCACTCATGCGCTGGTCGGACTCGGTGTGCTTGCAGTCGGCGCTGTCGTCATGCTGGTGGCGCGCGGCACGCAGCGGCCGGATTAGCATTGCCGGCGGGATGCAGCGATCGCGTCAGTGCATACCGGACCCTTATGGACAAAGTAAATAGCGTCACCTGAGCAGGCGGTCGCGGAGATACCCGACGGCGCAACGGTGGCGATCGCGGGGTTCTCGGTCGGACACCGTTTTGCGGGGCGGCTCGTATGCATCGGCATGAAAGGGCGCGTCGACAAGGTGCAGATAGCGCGCGCGAGCGCTGCCGCGCCCTGATCTGAACACTTTTCGCCGAAGTATTATTCCCGGAATGCGCTGTCGCGCGTCTTGCGCACGGTCGGCGCCAGGGTGATGAGCAGAAGCACGATGGCCAGGCCGAGCAGCACGCCGCTGATCGGTTCGGTGAAGAACACGGTGGCGTCACCGCGGGAAAGCAGCATCGCCCGGCGCAGGTTCTCTTCCATCAGCGGCCCAAGGATGAAGCCAAGAATCAGCGGCGCCGGCTCGCACTCGAGCTTGACGAAGACGTAGCCCAGGATGCCGAACAGCGCGGCGAGCAACAGGTCGAAGGGCTGGTTCGAAAGGCTGTAGACGCCGACGCAGCAGAACAGCAGGATCGATGGATAGAGCAGCCGATACGGCACGGCCAGGAGCTTCACCCAAATGCCGATCAGAGGCAGGTTCAGGATAACCAGCATCAGGTTGCCGATCCACATGCTGGCGATAATGCCCCAGAACAGTTCCGGCTGCTCCGCCATTACCTGCGGCCCAGGGGCGATGCCCTGGATCATCATCGCGCCTATCATCAGCGCCATCACCACATTGGACGGGATACCCAGGGTCAGCAGGGGAATGAAGGAAGTCTGCGCGCCGGCGTTGTTGGCCGCTTCCGGCGCCGCCACCCCGCGGATTTCGCCTTTGCCGAAGTTGGACGTGTCGCCGATTTTCTTCTCCAGCGTATAGGCGGCGAACGAGGACAGCAGCGCACCCCCGCCCGGCAATATACCGAGCATCGAACCGATGGCGGTGCCGCGCAGGATCGCGCCGGCGCTATTCTTGAAATCTTTCCAGCTTGGCATCAGATTGGTGACCTTGTTCACGAACACCTCGCGCGAGGACCCCTGCTCAAGATTGTTAATGATCTCGGCAAAGCCGAATAGCCCCATTGCGATGATGATGAAGCCGATGCCGTCGGCGAGTTCCGGGATTTTGAAGGTGAAACGCTCCATGCCCGAAGTGACGTCGGTGCCAATCAGCCCAAGCAGCAGCCCCAGGATGGTCATCGCAATCGCCTTCAAGAGCGAGCCGTGCGCAAGCACCGTTGCGCCGACCAATCCCAATACCATCAGCGAGAAATATTCGGCCGGGCCGAAATCCAGCGCCACTTCGGCCAGCGGCGGCGCGAACAAAGCGATGACCAGGGTGGCGACGCTGCCGGCGAAGAACGAGCCTATCGCGGCGATCGCCAGCGCCGGACCGGCGCGGCCCCGGCGCGCCATCTGGTAGCCTTCGATACAGGTGATCACCGAGGACGCCTCGCCTGGGATATTGACCAGGATGGAGGTGGTCGAGCCGCCGTATTGCGCGCCATAGTAGATGCCGGCAAGCATGATCAAGGCCGAAACCGGCGGCAGGTTGAAAGTCACGGGCAGCAGCATCGCGATGGTGGCGAGCGGCCCTATGCCCGGCAGCACCCCAATCAGCGTGCCCAGCAGCACGCCGAAAAAGCAGTAAATCAGATTCTGCCAGCTCAGCGCGACGCCGAAGCCGATACTGAGGTGGTGGATTAGATCGAATTCCATGCCTAGTCAGCGGGCCACAAGTTGAACGGCAGCCCCAGTCCCTTGACGAATACGAGCATCGCGAACAGCACCAGCACTATGGTGAGAATCACAATTTCCTTGCTGCGAAAATCGTGACCCGCCACGGCGCTTACCCCGATCAACAGGATGGTCGCCAGCACCAGCCCCAGCGGTTTGAGCGCATAGCCGAAGATCACCACCGCAAGCAGGACCAGGAACATCGACTTCGGCCCGAACGCCCGTATGAACAGCGCGAGCGCCAGCCCAGTGAGCGCGAACCCGGCAAACGGCGCGCTCTTGATCCAGCTATCGGCGAAGTAAGTCGCGCCGCCGAGCGCGAGCGCGGCAAGCAGCGGAGACAGGCGGAATGGGAATACCTTGAGCGCATGCTCGAACTTGGATACGAACGCGCGCAAAAACACTGCTGCGCCCAGCAGCGTGAGCACACCGCCCAGTACGGCGGGGAAATACGCAGGACCCATGCGCACCGCCGAGCCCATCGGATAGTTCAAGGAGATCAGCATGAAGCCCAGGCCGAAGCCGGCAAACATCAGTCCGGCCCAGAAATCCTTGCCGTTTTTCACTTGCATTGCTTCCTCCGGGTATTGTCAGCCTAACTCCGATATCAACCAAAGAACTGACACACAGGCGAGACTGTCGCCGAAGAAAGGCATCCCCGGTCAGACGGCTGGCAGGGAGCGGCCGGCTGCCGCGTGAATGTTGGTGAGATTCAGCTGCGCTGCTTCCTGTATGTATCCTTGCGCGCAATCTTGCCGTCCCTAAGTTCGAACAGATCGACGCCGCGCACTTCAAGCTTGACGCCATTCCGATCCGTGCCGCGGAAGGTCCACTCGCTCACGCCGCGTTCGCCGCATACGAAGTGTGTGGCGTCCTCCCAGCGCGCGTCCGGCCAAGTCTGCCACGCCGCCGGGAAAGCGGCGCGCAGCGCCTGCTTGCCGACAAACCGCTTGCCATGCGCGTTCGCGCCCGCAGCCGTGTCAAAGACACAGTCGTCGGTGACCGTCGACAGCAACGCATCGAGATCGTGGGCGTTCCAGGCCGCCGCGAACCGCTCCAGCAATGCCAAGGACATGAGGTGCCCGCTCAGGGCAGGTGCCGTGGCTGCCAGCCGGGCACATGTTCCTGGCGCCACTGCCACCAGCGCGGCACCTTCGGCGTAAAGGAGCGTTCGATGTAATAGGGCACCATCGGTTCGTACCAGTTCCACAGACGGCGCAGCTCGCCGACAGGCTCGTCATGCAGTTCGACACGCAGGTCGACTATCGGGAAGGGATACTTGTCATAGACCAGCAAGCCGGAGGAGTTCTGTCCCTCGGGCTGTCCGCCCGCGTCGCGGCCCGCCTCAACTGAGCGCACCAACCTTTCGGCAAGCGCCAGATCGGAATCGGCCAAAAACGCACGCGCCATCGCAGCGACCACCTGCTCACCGACCAGTACGTTTCCCGAACAGACGAAGCCGTCGCCAACATGGTGCCCCGCCCAAACCGCGTTGTGCTTGCCGGTGACGGCGCAGGCGTGGCCGTAGACGTCGACCACCGCGATCTGGCGATAGTCCGGATAGGGATCGCTCGCGAGAAGCTCGCTCAGGACCTTCGTCGCCGCGAGCCCCTGCGCAAGCAGCGTCGCCGCGATAAGGTTGAGTTGCGGATTCGCGACCGCCTGAAGCGATGCCGCCCCCATTGCGGGGACGACGAGCGGGCAACGCCCGCCGACGTTCGGAGAGTAGGTCGCAATGCCGACACCGTACTGTCCTGTCTTTGCACAACGTGCGACTACTGAGAAGGTCATTTCTGGTTCCTCTGCTGGAAGCTCCGGGTTCAGTTACGCTTGACGTTCATTTCTGCGGCAAGCTTGCGAAACGTCTCGTACTCATCGGTGGTCATTTTGCGCAATTCCTCCGGGCTTCCTTCGGACTGCATGATCGATCCTGTCCCTTCGATTTTCTTGCGCACCTCCGGCATTTGCAAAATCTTGCCGATTTCGGTGCTGAGGCGCGTGATCACCGCCTTGGGTGTGCCTGCGGGCGCATAAAGCGCATTCCATGCATCCATGTTCAAGCCCTTCAGCCCCTGTTCGGCGAGGGTCGGAATGTCCGGCGCCGAAGATACGCGCTTGGCCGATGCCACGCCATAGGTGCGCAATTGGCCAGCGCGCACGTAATTGATTTCGGTCGGCAGGGTGCCGAAGTAGAGCTGTACCCGGTTCTTGAGCAGATCGAGGTTCACCTGGGGCGCGCCCTTGTAGGCGATATCCGTGATGTCTGCACCTATGAGTTTCGCGAACTTCACGCAGGAGAGGTGGGTACCGGTCCCGGCGCCGTGATGGCCTCAGTTGAGTTTGCCGCTGTTGGCGCGGGCGTAGGTAATGAACTCATTCAGATCTTTCGCCGGGATCGACGGGTGCGCAACCAGTATGAGGGGAAGCGCGGCAACATAGGCGACCGGTTCGAAGTCCTTGATCGGATCGTAGTTGACGCTTGGGTTGAACGCGGGCACGATCGTAGAGACTGCGCTGCCGCCCATGATCAGGGTATAGCCGTCCGGGGCCGCTTTGGACGCTGCCGCCATCGCAATTGCGCCGCCCGCGCCAGTGCGATTCTCGACGAGCACCGGTTGTCCCAGGGCCTTGCTCAGTTCCTCTCCCACGACGCGGCACAGTAAATCGGTGATGCCACCGGCAGGGTAGGGCGAAATAATGCTAATAGGCTTGGACGGCCACGCCTGCGCGTACGCGTTGGAGGACATGCCCCCGAGGAACGCGACCAAAGTTGCCAGCACGAATACGGCGCGCGCGAACAAGCGGCCGGATATGCTCGATATCAAAGGTAGGTTCATGACAGGCTCCGATAAAAGGTGGTTAGAAATCGCTGACCGGCATTTTTTCCAGCCCGCGGACGATCGACTTGAGGCGCTCCCCGATGGCTACGAGACGCTCTTCGGGCAGGCGCGCCCTGGGTCCATGGCAAGCAACTGAAACGAGTTGCTTGTTCGGCAATGCGAGCGGCACGGCAACTCCGGTCAGTTCCGGATTCCAGTCACCGCCCAAGCAGTAAGCCTTCTCGCTGAAGCGCGCCATCTCGCGCTGTATGCCTTCGCGCACCTGCGGCCACCACTCTGGAAGGCCGCTGATGCGGATCTCTTCGAGGAGCGCGGCGCGGTCCGATTCCGGCAGCGCGGCCAGGTAAGCGCGGCCGATCGCAGTCGAGGTGATCGGCACTCTGGTTCCGACATCCTGCTCCAGCACATCAACCGACGGAGCGCGCAAACGCTCGACGAAAATCATATGCAGCCCGTCGCGCGCCGCGATCGCGACAGTGACGCCCTCTTCGGTTGCGATCGCCTGCAGCATAGGCCGAATGATCTGGCGCACGCCGATTCCTGCGAGTACCGGATAACCGAGGGTGAGAATGCGGGGCTGCAGCCGGTAACCGGCGCCTTCCTGATCCCGCGCAAGATAGCCCAGGCGCGAGAGCGTATGGCTGAGGCGTGAAATGGTCGGCTTTGGAAGCCCGGTGCGGCGCGACAATTCCACGTTGGTGAGCAAATCGTCGCCAACCGAGAATGCCTGCAGCACGCGCAAACCGCGCGCTAGCGCGATTACGAATTGCCGATCGCTGCCTTCCTGCAGTTTTTCCATCGAGTCCTGCTGATGCGGAAGTACGGCCACATGCGCGCCCTGTCCAAGGAACGGCACAAGCCTAGCATCGTCCTGCCAAATCTACAAGCATTATTTTTCTATGCGAAATATATTATATCAAAAAAGTTTTATATTTATAGATATCAATCAAATAGTAATACTACTTTTTCTATATTGGTTCGCTGTGCGAAACAATTAGCTGAGAATGAGCGGCAAAGAACGCCTGCGTTTCTGGATGAGGGGAACGCGTTGAAGCGCGACCGGCAATCCCTCCCTGTATCCGACAAAAAAAGGCCGGCATGCGCCGGCCTTTTCTCAATGCGATGGCAGGAAACGCTAGACGCTTTCCTCCACCACCGGTGCTTCTCCTGCACTCTCGCCTTCGGCCAGGAACACATCGGCGATCGGTGCCGGGGTCTTGCGCACCTTGTGGTAGGCCATTCCCGTTCCCGCCGGGATCAGGCGACCGACAATGACGTTCTCCTTCAAACCGCGCAGGTCGTCTTTCTTGCCCATGATCGCGGCCTCGGTGAGCACGCGCGTGGTTTCCTGGAACGACGCCGCCGAAATGAAGGAATCTGTCGACAGCGACGCCTTGGTGATGCCCAGCAGCATATAGCTGAAGGTCGCCGGCTTCTTGCCGTCGGCCTCGACGATCTCGTTCTCCTTGAGCACATCGGCACGCTCCACCTGCTCGCCCTGGATGAAGCGCGTTTCGCCGGCATCATCGACCTGCACGCGGCGCAGCATCTGCCGCACGATCACTTCGATGTGCTTGTCGTTGATTTTCACGCCCTGCAGTCGGTACACGTCCTGCACTTCGTCGGTGATGTAGCGCGCCAGCGCCTCTACGCCCTGCAGCCGCAGAATATCGTGCGGATCGGCGGGACCGTCGACAATGAACTCGCCTTTGTTGACTACCTGGCCGTCGTGCACCATGACGTGCTTGTCCTTGGTGATCAGGAACTCGTGCG
>CAKKSJ010000283.1 GCA_919902965.1 Burkholderiales bacterium | reverse complement strand
AGGGCCTGTGCACGATGAGGCGCCACTCCACATATCAAAGAAGTCCCGATTCGGCGAAGGAAAGCGCCGCACTGCCCGCGACGATGAAATGGTCCAGGACTTTGATGTCCACCAGTCCCAGGGCTTGTTTGAGCGACTGCGTCAGCACCTGATCGGCGTGGCTGGGTTCGGCCACGCCGGATGGGTGGTTGTGAGCGAAAATCACCGCGGCGGCATTATGCTTCAGGGCGCATTTGACCACTTCGCGCGGATAAACACTGGTCTGGGTCAGCGTGCCGCGAAACACCTCTTCGCAGGCGAGGACCCGGTTTTGCGCGTCCAGGAGCACCAGGAGAAATACCTCGTGTTCGCGCGCGGCCAGCGCAAGCCGCAGATAGTCGCGTACTGCGCCGGGCGAGCTGAGCGCATCCTGCGCGCGCAGCGTTTCCGCAAGCGCGCGGCGGGCCATTTCCAGTACCGCCTGCAACTGGGAATACTTGGCGTCGCCCATACCCGGCAGCTCATGCAGTTCGCTGCGCTTTGCCGCAAGCAGGGCACCCAGGCTGCCGCAGCGGACGAGCAGCTCACGCGCCAGGTCGACTGCGCTCTTGCCGCGCACACCTGTGCGCAGGAATATCGCCAGCAGCTCGGCGTCGGACAAGCTGGCCGGTCCCAGTTTCAGCAATTTCTCTCGCGGCCGTTCTAGTTCCGGCCAGTCGGTGATCGCCATGTGCTGCCCTTTCAATTGGCGTAAAATCCTTGTTCCGAATTAACGCGTAGTCGCTGATTTCGATGACCGAACTCAAGGGCAAGCGCATCCTTCTCGGGCTCTCCGGCGGGATCGCCGCCTACAAGGCGGCCGAGCTGACCCGCCTGCTTACCCAGGCGGGCGCGGAAGTGCGCGTGGTGATGACGGCGGCAGCCTGTCGCTTCATCACTCCGGTGACCATGCAGGCGCTTTCCGGAAATCCGGTACATAGCGATCTGTGGGACGCGAGCGTGCCCAATAACATGGCGCACATCGAGTTGTCGCGCGGCTGCGATGCCATCGTGGTGGCGCCGGCGAGCGCGGATTTTCTCGCCAAGCTCGCGCAGGGGCTCTGCGACGACCTGCTGTCCACCCTATGTCTGGCGCGTGAATGTCCGCTGCTGGTGGCGCCGGCGATGAATGTGCAGATGTGGGGGAATCCGGCGACGCAGCGCAACATGAAGCAGCTGCGCGCGGACGGGGTCGCGGTCCTCGGGCCCGCAAGCGGGGATCAGGCCTGCGGCGAAGTGGGCATGGGACGCATGCTCGAGGCGGAAGAAATTTTCGAGGAAATCGAGGCTTTTTTCCAGCCGAAGTTGCTGGCCGGGAAGTGCGTGCTGATCACCGCCGGGCCGACCTTCGAGCCGATAGACACGGTGCGCGGAATCACCAATACCAGTTCCGGAAAAATGGGCTACGCAGTGGCGCGGGCGGCGCGTGACGCGGGCGCCGCCGTTACGCTGGTGAGCGGACCGACGGCCCTGGCCGCGCCGCGCGGCATGGAGCGCATCGACGTATCCAGCGCGCAGGAGATGTATGACGCCGTGATGACGCGCGTCGCGAAGACCGAGGTGTTCATCGGCGTCGCCGCGGTCGCGGACTACCGGCCCAGGGAAGCGAAACGCCACAAACTCAAGAAAAGCAGCAGCGAAATGACTCTGCAGTTGCAGCCGAACCCCGATATCCTCGGCAGCGTCGCAGCACGCAGGAAAGCGCCATTCTGCGTCGGTTTCGCCGCAGAGACGGAGAATCTGGACGCTTATGCGGATGCCAAACGCCGGCGCAAGAAAGTACCGCTGCTCGCCGCCAACCTCGCCCAGCACGCATTTGGCGCCGACGACAACCAGTTGATCCTGTTCGACGACAAAGGCAGGCACGAGCTTGCGCGCGCTCCCAAGATCGAGCTTGCGCGCGCGCTCGTTCGGCACATCGCCGGACTCCTGCCGAAAAAATAATACGCTTCGACCCTCGGGGACGCCAAGGACCCGAAGTCTCGTCCGTCCATCCCATTCCTGGCATCCAACACTGGGTATTTTCCGTGCATAAACTCGACGTCAAAATCCTCGACCCGCGACTCAAGGACAATCTTCCGCACTATGCCACTGCCGGCGCTGCCGGCCTGGATCTGCGCGCCTGTATCGATGCGCCGATTGAACTCAAGCCCGGCGCGACCGAACTGGTGCCCAGCGGCGTTGCCATCCATCTCACCGATCCCGGGCTCGCCGCCATGGTGCTGCCGCGTTCGGGCTTGGGGCACAAGCATGGGATCGTGCTCGGCAATCTCGTCGGGCTGATCGACTCCGATTACCAGGGGCAGATCTTCGTCTCGCTGTGGAACCGCGGCGGCAGTGCGTTCATGCTCAATCCGCTGGAGCGCATCGCCCAGCTGGTGGTGGTGCCGGTGCTGCAGGTGCAGTTCAACGTAGTCGACGATTTCTCCACGAGCGAGCGTGGCGCCGGCGGCTTCGGCAGCACCGGCAAGCACTGAAAAAAACAGGCCGCATGCGCGGCCTGTAAATCTTCCGTGTCGAGAGCGCTTAGCCGAACATGTCGTCGATGATGTTCTTGTACCAGCTCTCGGCGTAGATTGCCTCCGTGCTGTAGTCGCCGTTCATGGGAGTCAAACCTCCGGCGCCTTTCACTTCGACCACTTTGCCGCCCTCATATCTGTAGACGCCTGCGACGGAAATACCGTGATCGGGCGTAATCAGGCTGTAGCAGGTGTTGACCCAGGACGGTGTGTCCGGCGTCCTGCCGTTCAACAAGGCGACAATGGCGGCGGCGCAGACCTTGGCCTCGGAGTTTGCCGCATAGCCCGACTTGGGTATGGGCGCCTGGATGGCGGCGTCGCCGATTACGTGGATGTCCCTGTGCTTCTTGGACTCCCAGGTGAGATGATCGACCGGGCACCAGCCCGAAGCGTCGGTGAGACCGGCGATTGCGGCGATACGTCCCGCTTTCTGCGCCGGAATCACGTTCAGCACATCGGCCTTGACTTCGCCGAATTCCGTCACGATTGTGCGACTGCCGGCTTTGATCGCGCGCGCCATGCCATCGTTCGCCTTTGAGCGCCATTCGATCATGCTGTTGCTGGTGCCATAGCCGTAATGCGTCTTCCAGCCGGCTAGGAACAGGCCCTGTTTGGAGAACGCGTCCTTGGAATCCATAATCAGAATCTTGGATTTGGGCTTGTGCTTCTTGAAGTAGCTGGCCACCAGGCTGGCCCGCTCATAGGGTCCCGGCGGGCAGCGGAACGGGTTCGGCGGCGCGGCCAGTACAAACAATCCGCCATCCCGCATGGCTTCCAGTTGTTTGCGCAGCAGTGCCGTCTGCGCTCCGGCGTGCCAGGCGTGGGGTATGGTTTCGGCGACAGCTTCGTCGTAACCTTCAATGCTGTCATAGCGGAAATCCACGCCCGGAGAAACCACGCAGCGGTCGTACTTGATGCTCTGTCCGCCCTTGGTCTTGACCACTTTTGCAACTGGGTCGATGCTTACCGCTGTGTCGTGCACCAGGTTGATGCCGTGTTTTCTCGACCAATCGGTGTATCCATGGGTGATCCAACTCTGATCCCTGAGTCCGCCGATGACCCAGTTGCTCATGAAGCAGGTAGTGAACTGCGTCTTGGGTTCCACCACGGTCACCTTGATGCCGGAGTCCAGATGGCGGAGGTATTTGGCGCAGGTAGCGCCACCCGCGCCAGCGCCGATGACAAGCACGTGACCGCTGCCGGGCCGGAAACCGTACATGCTGCAGCCGGCAAGGCCCGATACAGCACCGGCCGCGCCCATGGCCTTGATAAAGCGTCGCCTATTCATTGTCATTTTCGTGCCCCCCTCACTTTAAACCGCTGTAATACTTGGCCACGTTATCCAATTCGGTATCGCTGTAACCCTTGGCGATCCGGTTCATGATGGTGCCCTTCGTCTTTCCGGACTTGTAGTCCTTCATGCTCTGGGACAGGTACTGCGCAGGCTTGCCTTTCAGGGCCGGTGCAGCGCCCTTGCTGGCTCCCTCGAAGCCATGACAACCGTTGCACTGCGCAGCGATGATCGCGCCGCCTGCATCCGCCGCGATAGCGGCCTGACTGGCGACCAGGCTCGCGATTGCCAGCATGGCAGCCAGCTTGCTCGTGCTCATATGGGTATCCTCCTTATCGATTTAATTATGATGAAAAACCCGGTCGATCTGACCGTTGCCGAAAAAACAGAGTGGCCAATTGTGCAACGTATATTCTTTTCGATGGAAAATCTCCTTTGTCTGGCGCAGCGCTTAGAATAGTTTTTTCGCAGTGTCTGCTTGAGTTTTGCTGCCGTCAAGTACTGTACGCCTTCTGGCGTAGTTGACCTATAAGCCAAAAGAGGTACAGGAATTTGGTGCGAAAAAAAAGGCCGCCCGCGGCGGCCTTTCCTATCGCTTCAGGCGCTTCAGCCTGCTTGCACCACGGGCGGCGGCGCAACCGGCGCATCGTCGGTGAAAACCAGCTTCACCTTGTCGTCCGCGTCTATGTCGATGCTGAGCTTGCCGCCGTTCACCAGGCGCCCGAACAGCAACTCGTCGGCCAGGGCGCGGCGCACCGTGTTCTGGATCAGGCGCGCCATGGGCCGCGCGCCCATGAGCGGGTCGAAGCCATGCTCGGCAAGGTGCGCTTTTAGCGTCTCGGTGAAAATCACCTCGACTTTTTTCTCGTGCAGCTGTTCCTCCAGTTGCATCAGGAATTTGTCCACCACGCGCAGAATGACGTCGTGGTCGAGCGAGGCGAATGAGATGATCGCGTCCAGCCGGTTTCTGAACTCGGGCGTGAACATGCGCTTGATCTCCGCCAGTTCATCGCCGGTAGTGCGCGACTGGCTGAATCCGATGCTCGCTCTGTTCAGGGCCTCGGCGCCGGCATTGGTGGTCATGATGATGACGACGTTGCGGAAATCCGCCTTGCGCCCGT
>CAKKSJ010000282.1 GCA_919902965.1 Burkholderiales bacterium | reverse complement strand
AGGTTCTCCAGCGCGTTCACCCGCCGGATGACTGCCTCGGTCTGCCCGGCGCCCAGCACCGGCGCCATCAGCAGCCGCGCTTTTGCGTTCACGCTCTCCGTGTCCATCGGATTTTCCTTCGTGCCCGGCGCGTGGCGCGTAAAGTGGCTGATCGTGCGGCCATCTTTGAGCGTCACTTCCACCAGGCCGCTGCGCGGCGCCGCGCGATCCATGAGTTCCGCAGCGGCGATCAGCTGCACGCGCGCTTTCGCGGCGCGCACTTTCGGGTCCGCCATGCGCTCATAGGAATGGCTGTCCTCGAACGAGACGGTGCCACTCACCAGCGCGACGGCGATAATGTGCTGGCAGTTGACATCCGGCATGGAGCGGTCATTGACGATGCGCGCGCCGTCGGCCGGAAGTTTTACGACGATGCGCTCGACGTTTTCAGCACTCAGTGCGTGCTCGCGCTGCAAGCGGAGGAACGCGTCCAAAGGCGCCTGGATCGGATAGCCGACGGAGTAAGGCTTGATCGCGGTTTCGGTGATGAAATAGCGGCTGCCCAGTCCCGCCACCATTTCTTCCGGCTTCGGATCGGCGGACAGGGCTAGCAGCGCGTTGTGCTCGCCATCGAGCACGTCCCACACGCCGCTGAAGCCCATTTGCGCCATGATGGCCGCGGTCACGCCGTTGCGGGCGCCCATGCCGGAGAAGTCGAACGCCTTTTCGACGTGCTCGGCGTCCCGGACCCAGCTCCATATGCCCGATACCTGCTGGGCCGCGTAGGAAAGCGCGTGGCGCATGCCCTTTTCATCCAGCCGCGCCAATGCGGCGGCTGCACCCACGCTGCCCATGGTGGAACTGGTGCCTTCGGCGCTGCGGTGAGCCGCACGCACCTGGTCCGCGCCGAGCGCCAGCAGAAAGCGGCAGCACAGGTCGTAGCCCAGCGTTACCGCGTTGAGCAGCTCCGTTCCCGAACTGCCCTCGCGCTCGGCCATCGCCAGGGCGGCGGGCACGACCGAGCAACCGGGATGGGCTTTGGTCGCCGGATGGAAATCATCGGTTTCGTCGGCGTGGGCGAACATGGCGTTGGCCAGCGCAGCATTAATTGCGGAGGTCCGGATATCGGTGGCGACGACGCCTGCTTCGGCGACCCCGCCCTGCGCGCGCGCGAACTTGATTGCCATCTCTCCAGGTTTGAGATGAGCGCCCGATACCATCGCGGCGAGCGAATCCAGGATGCGATGCCTGGCTGCGCGCGCCACCTCCGGCGCGAGGCTGCACTGGCGCGCCTCTGCCATGTACTTCGCCAGGCGCCCGGTAATATCGCTTGTAGACATTTAAGCGCTCCGTTGGTTTTTCTGTTGAGCGGCGGGCCGCTACGCACCACGATTTTGGCACAGCGCTACAGGCTTGTCCGCCCGAGC
>CAKKSJ010000281.1 GCA_919902965.1 Burkholderiales bacterium | reverse complement strand
GCGCCGGTGTTGCGGATCACGCGATGACAGGGAATCAGATAAGCGATCGGGTTGGCGGCGATGGCGCTGCCGACTGCGCGCGCGGCGCGCGGCTGGCCCAGGCCCTGGGCGAGCGCGCCGTAGGTCGCGAGCCGGCCCGCGGGAATGCGCAGCAAGGCTTCCCACACCTTGATCTGGAAATTCGTGCCTTTCACCAGCACGGCCAGCGGCGCCTGCCGCTGCGTGTGCGGACCGAAGATGCGCTCGGCCACAGGCGCAGTGAGCTGCGGCGCGTGCACCAATTGCGCGTTCTCCCACAGCGAGCCTAAGCGCTCCAGCGCCTCGCCCTCGGTCTCCGGCTGCAGAAACTCCAGCGCGCACACCCCGCGCGGTGTCAGCCCGAGCAGGCAGTCGCCGAAGGGACTCGCATGCATCCCCCAGGAAATCTCCAGCCCTGCGCCCCTGCGTTTATATTCACCCGGCGTCATCGCTTCGACGTTCACCATCAGGTCGTGCAGCCGTCCGGGTCCGGACAGCCCGGCGTGAAAGCTTGCGTCGAGCAAATCGCCGCTCTCGCGCAGGATGCGCTTGGCTTCCTGCGCAGTCTGGAACTGCAGGAAGCGCTTCGGGCTGACTCCCGCCCAGCGCTGGAACAGCCGCTGAAAATGAAATTCGGAAAGGCCCACGCTGGCGGCGATCTCGCGCAGTTCGGGCTGGCGCCCGGCGTTGCGGTCGAGGAAGCGTATGGCTTGCTCGACCAGTTGGTAATCGTTGGCGGACATTGGTATCGCTCTCCGAGATGACGCGGCCATTCTATAGTCCGCGCGGCGCGCGCCGCCACCCGATTCTTGCTTACAATCTCCCTATGGAAAAATACCGCGGCCGCTTTGCCCCTTCGCCTACCGGGCCGCTGCACTTCGGCTCGCTCATCGCTGCGGTGGGAAGCTACCTGGAAGCGAAAACCCGCGGCGGCGAGTGGCTGCTGCGCATGGAAGACCTGGATACAGCGCGCACGCAGCCGGGTGCGGCGGATGCGATACTGCGCACGCTCGAAGCCTGCGGCATGGGCTGGGACGGCGGCATCCTCTACCAGAGCCGGCGTAGTGAAACCTACCGCGCTGCACTTGCGCGCCTCGACGCGCTGGGACTGGTTTATCCCTGCGGCTGTTCCAGAAAGGAAATCGCCGATTCCGGACTGGCTCCGGACGGCGCGCTAATCTACCTCGGCACCTGCCGCAATGGACTTGCACCGGGCAAAGCGGCGCGCGCCCTGCGCATGCGCGTCGGCGACCGCGCGATCGAATTCGAAGACGCGCTGCAGGGCACGCTGCGCCAGGATCTCGCTGCGGAAGTCGGCGACTTCGTGCTGCAGCGCGCTGACGGCCTGTATGCCTATCAACTGGCGGTGGTAGTCGATGACGCGGAACAGGGCATCACCGATATCGTGCGCGGCGCCGACCTGCTCGATTCGACGCCGCGGCAGATCTATCTGCAGCACC
>CAKKSJ010000280.1 GCA_919902965.1 Burkholderiales bacterium | reverse complement strand
TCCGGGCGCGCAGCTGCTGCAGCCGCAGCAGGTCTTCCGGCCGGTCGAGGTCCCACATCAGCCCCAGTTCGCGCCAGCGCCAGTCGCCGCTCCTCAGCCGCCTGCGGGTCGCCTGCATCACGGTCGCCGTACCCCACGGAATATCCTCGAACAGCGCAGCCGCGGGGCTGCGCGCCACGCCGATGAGCATATAGCCGCCGTCCTCCGTCGGGCCGAATACTGCCTCGTTTCCTTCGGCCAGCGCCGCGGCGGCTTCGCGCAAATATCCCGGATTCAGCGCAGGGCAGTCGCAGCCGATCAACAATCCCGGCGACCCCGCCGCCAGCGCGGACTCCAGGGCATCCGCCATGCGCAGACCCAGATCGCCCCCGCGCTGCGTGTGCAGGCCAATATTGTGCTTTTCGGCGCAATCCACAAAAAACGGATCATCGGGCCCATGCGCACACCAGAGTTCTGGCGCGCCCAGCCCCGCATCCGCAGCCGTGCGCAGCGTAGCCTCGATCAGTTCCCGCTGCAGTTCTGCGGCGCCGTTCTCCCCGAGCACGGGGATCAGGCGCGTCTTCACCCGGCCAGGCGTGGGCGCCTTGGCGAATATCATGATTCGAAAGTTAATGGCCGCGCCTTGTATAGGCGCGCGCCAAGCGCGCCGGCGCCACGCCGCAGGCATACTGCAGGCGCAGCCACCACATCAACACGATGGTGCGCAGCACGCCGCCGCTTTCCCAGCGGCGCGCCGAGGTCAGGCAGCGCGCGCGCAGGCACAGGGGCGCGGATACGCGGCGCAAGCGCACGCTGATGGCGATGTCCTCCATCAAGGCCTGGCGCGGATAGCCACCGACGGCTTCGAACGCCTCGCGCCGCACGAATATGCCCTGGTCGCCGGTGCAGATATGCGTCAGGCGCGAGCGCATATTCATTGAGCTTTCCACCAGCCGCAACAGAACGCGGGCGCCAGCGATCTGCACGTCGAAACGGCCCCACGCCGCACCGCCGGCGGCCAGGCCCTGCAGCACGAGGCGGTCGGATTCCCGGGGGAGTCGCGAATCGGCATGCAGAAACAGGAGCACGTCACCTGTTGCGGCGCCTGCGCCGGCATTCATCTGCTCGGCCCGGCCGGGGGCCGAGACGATAACCAGGTCGGCGATTCCCCGGGCGATGGACACGGTGGCGTCGCTGGAGCCACCGTCGGCCACGATGACTTCATGGCCGCGGCGGCGCAATTCGCCCAGGGACTCCAGGGTCGCCGCGATGCACGCGGCCTCGTCCAGCGCCGGAATGATGATGGACAGTCGTTTCATTCTAAAAAAAGCGATGGCGCGACGCCAGCGCGCCAATCCGGGCTTTACGCCGGTCTTGCGCGTAAAGCGACCTGGGTCCACACGCGGTCGATGACCGCGAGCACTTCGTCCGCGTTCTGCAGGCGTTCCGACGGATCCTTGGCGAGCATGCCGTCCAGCAGTGTCTGATAGTCTTCCAGGGCCTCCGGCAATCGCGGTACCGGTGCGTGCACATGCTGCGCTATCAGCTCGACGATGGAACTGCCGTCGAACGGCCGCCGGTTCATGAGCATTTCGTAAAAAATAATGCCCAGGCTGTAGATGTCGGAGCGCTCGGTCGCGTGCTTGCCGTTGGCCTGTTCCGGCGAAATGTAATAGGGCGTACCGAAGAACTCGCCGTGCACGGTTCTGTCCATCGCCCCCGAAAACCGCTTGGCGATGCCGAAATCGGTCAGCACCATGGTGCCGTCCGCGCGCAGCATCATGTTTGCCGGTTTGACATCGCGGTGCACAATGCCGAGGCGATGGATTTCCGCCAGCGCCGCAGAAGCCTGCGCCAGCAAGGAGAGCGCCTGACGCGGCGACAGGCCCTGGGCGATGACGTCTTTCAGACTGCCGCCGGTGAAATACTCCATTGCGATATAGGCGTAATCATCGGTGAAGCCCTTGTCGTAGATCTTCACCACATTGGTGTGGTCGATGTCGGAAATCAGTTCCGATTCCTGGATAAAGCGCTGCAGCAGCTGCTTGTCATCGCTGGGCCGCGCATTGAGAATTTTCAGGGCCACCTGCCCGCCGTCCGTTTCGCGTTCAGCGAGAAAGACGTTGGACATGCCGCCTTCCCCGATCTTGGACAGCACCCGATAGCCTTTGATTTGCAGCGGCCGGCCCGCGGCCAAGGCCCGCGACAAATCGCTGGTAATAATGCGCAGGGTTTCCGACAAGGCCGCCTTGGCCGCGCGCGCTGTCATTTGCGCGTTTTCGGCGAGCGCGGCGCGCAGCGAATCCGGCACGTCGATCGGCCCCTCTTCGGCACCCTCGGCAGCGCCGATGCCGATGACTTCCGTGGCCTCGATCGGCACATTGCGGCCGCGCAGTTCGAGCAGCCGTGTCTCGCCGGTGCTCACCAGGTCGCCCGCCATGCTGATTGTCGCCGCGCTTGCGACCACCGGCCAGCCCAGCTCCTTCGTCTGCCCTTCAAGGCGCGAAGCGACGTTGACGCTGTCGCCAACCACGGTCAGGTCTTCGGCCCCGGGCGGGCCGATGCGCACCTCCATCAGGTCGCCCGTATGGATGCCAACGCCGGTGGCGAATTCGGGCAAGCCGCTCAGATCGAAATGCTGCTTGAACCATACGCCGAAAGCATTCGCCGCGAGCACGATTCCGAGCCCGGCGCGCACCGCGCGACGGGCATGATTGTCCTCGCCGTCCTCCTCGCGCGCCTCGAACACCACCATGATGCCGTCGCCGATCAGTTTCGCAATGCGCCCGCCGTTACGCACGATCGGCTGGCACACGGCCTCGAAATAGGCATTGAGCAGTTCGGCGATCTGGCCCGCGGTGAGGCGCTCCGAATAGGTGGTGAAATTGCGCACATCGGCGAACAGCACCGTGGCCACGGTCATCTTGCCGGTCATCCCGGCGGTTTCCGCAAAGGCCAGCGGCCGCTCGGCTTGCGCGCCGCCCAGGCTCTGCCGGTACCAGCGCTTGAGCTCGTCGTTTCCGGCGACCAGGCGCTCAGCCAGCGAGCGCGCCGCATTCTCGTACTTTTTCAAGCGGGAATTCACCGCTTCGATCAGTTCGTCGCGCGTGAACGGCTTGTTCAGAAAATCGTCTGCGCCGAGGTTCATGCCGCGGCGCATGCTGGTCCTGTCATTGAGCGCCGTAAGGAAAATGAAAGGCGTATCGGCGAAGCGCGGATCGGCGCGCAGCGCCTCCAGCATGCCGAATCCGTCCAGCTCGGGCATCATCACGTCGCTGACTATCAGATCTGGCGCAAAGCTCTTCGCATGCTCGATGCCGGCGCGGCCGTCCTCCGCGGAGTCCAGCTCATAGCCTTCGCCTTTGAGCATCAGCGTCAGGTTCAGGCGGATCGACGCCTCGTCCTCGACCACCAGAATTTTCTTTTTCACGGCCGTTGCCCCAGACAGCGTCCAACTGCACCGTGCAGCTGCTCCAGGTCGAAGGGCTTGGCCAGCACCTCGGTTGCGCCGCGCTGCAGCGCCATGGCGCGCGCCTCCTCCGTCATGAAGGCGGAAAACAGCAGCACCGGAAGCTTGGAAAACTGCGGGTCCGCGCGCACGGTCTCGAGCACGGCGTAGCCGCCCAGATGCGGCATGACCACGTCGCAAATGATCAGCTCTGGACGAAATTGCTGCACCAATGCGAGCCCCTGCTCGCCGTCGGCCGCATGTGCCAGTTCGTGCCCGTCCACGCGCATCACGTGCCGCATGAAATCGAGGCTGGCCTCGTCGTCGTCGATGAGCAATATCCGCGCCACGATCAGCTCGCCGCCGTCGCGATCAGCGGCAGAAGCACGCTGAAGCGGGTGCCTGCGTCGACTTTGCTATCGATCGAAATGCTGCCGCCGTGCAGTTCCACTGCCTTCTTGGCGATAACCAGCCCGAGGCCGGTGCCCTGGCGATTGCCGACGTTGGAGGCGCGGTGGAAGCTTTCAAACATGCGCGCCTGGTCTTCGGCCGGAATGCCTATGCCCTGATCGCCCACCTCGATCAAGGCCTGGCCGTCGCGCTCCGCAAGCAGCAGCGAGATGGTGCTTCCCACGGGAGAGTATTTCGCCGCATTGGAAAGCAGATTGGTGAGAATATGGCGCAGCAGCTTTTCGTCCAGATTGAGGCTGCCGTGCTCGAACTGCTGCTCGAACCGAATGACATGGCCCTTGGCCACGCCGCCGCGCAATTCTTCGACCACCTTGCTGCACAAATCGCGCAGATCGACCGGCTTAGGGTCGAACTGCAGCGCGCCCGCTTCGGCTTTGCCTATGATCAGCACATCCTCGATCATCGCATTCATGCGCTTTACGCCGCCCTGTATCCCATGCAGCATTTTCAGCCGGTCTTCCGCAGACAGGCTGTCGGAATAATGCTCCAGCAACTCTGAGGAGGACAATATCGTCGCCAGCGGCGTGCGTAACTCGTGCGACGCGATGGAAACAAACTTGGACTTCATCTCCGACAGTTCTTTTTCGCGTTGCAGCGCAGTGAGCAACTCCGCTTCGGCGCGTTTGCGCTGGGTAATGTCGACGTTGGTTCCGGTCATGCGCAATGCGCGCCCGTCGTCGGCGCGCTCGACCACGCGGCCGCGGCTGAGCACCCAGACCCAGTCACCGCTCGCCGTTTTCAGGCGATGCTCCAGGCGGTAGATCGGCCGCAGACCGCTGATGCAATCGGCCTGGGCCTGGCGCAGCGCATCGATCTCGTCCGGGTGCACCATCGGCGCGAACTCTTCGAGCTTGATGTAGCGCTCGCGCGGCTCCTCGCCGGTCATCTGCGCGAGCGCCGCGTCCAGATATAGCGTGCCGCGCCGCGCATCCCATTCCCAGATCGAGATGGCCGAGGACTGCATTGCCAGGTCGAGCCTCTCCTTGGTCTGCTGCAGCGCCGCCTCCGCCAGCTTGCGCTCGGTGATGTCGCCGATGCCGATGATGATTCCATCCTGCGGCCGGGCCGCGTCGATCGCACGGCTGTCAGTGAACACCCAGATCGGGGTGCCGTCCTTCTTGCGCAGTAGCAGCTCGGCGGAATAGTTCTCGCCCCGGGAGAATCGCTCATAGGCGCCGCTGCCCGGCTGCGTGAAATCATCGCCGGATGCATGCCAGACGCTGGTGGGCCGGTCGGCGATTTCATGCACCGCGTAGCCGAAAATCCCGGCAAAGCGTTGATTGCATTTCACCACGACACCCTGGCTCACAAAGGCAATACCGACCGCGGCAGTGTCGAAAATCAGGCGCTGCTCCGCCAATGCCGAGGTCAGGGATTTTTCGGCGACTTGCAGTTTCTTGAGCAGCAGGGTGTTCTCGTGGCCGTAAGCCAGGGTTTCGATCAGGGCGTAATGATTGGACAGATACAGGCCCAGCAGCACGGTCGCGAACACCAGCATCAGCAGTGCGGTAGAGGTATTGATCCCGCCGCCAAAAGTCAGCAGCATCGCCACCATCGGCGCGAGTATGGGCAGGATGAAACTGGTAAAGGCCTTGGGGCTGGGCGCGAGCGAAGGCGGCAATCCCATGGCGACGCTGCTGATCAGGAAGGTGACCGTGAGTTCCTGCAAAGAAGTCGGCGTATGGCCGATCAGCATCAGCGCCAAGCCCCAGCCGGCGCCGACCATTGCGCTGGCCAGGCAGAAATAGTTCTCCCACTGCGCTGCATCGTCCGCTGCAGGCTTGCGGCGGCGATACACCCGCGCCATCGTATAGCGCACTGCACTCGCCAGACCGAGCCAGACAAACCAGATGACGATCAGGCTGACGTCGATGAAACCCCACATGGCAAATGCGGTGATGGCCGCGGCCACGAGGATGATAGGCACGTCGGTACCGGAGAGCCGGTACAGCATGGAAACGCGCTCGGGCAGATAGTCGACCGAGGACATGGCGGCCAGCCGATTGCGGATTCTCGCCATCGATTTCAACGTGTATCCTCCGTATTGCGCAGGCTGGATGTCATGCGCGCTTTGGGTTAAGCGCGATTATTCTACTATGATTCAGCGGCTGTCGAGCCGGCCCAGGCCCACTATATTGGCCCGTATGCGGGGAAACCGCGTCGGCGCAATCAGCCGCGGCGCTTACGGGATGTGCCGGTGATTGCGGTACAATTCTCAGCCCTCAGTAACCTCGGACGCACATGGGTCACCGCCTCACAAAAATCTATACTCGAACCGGAGACACTGGCGAGACGGGCCTGGGCGACGGCTCGCGCGTGCCCAAGGACAGCCTGCGCGTGCAGGCACTGGGCGAAATCGACGAGCTGAACTCGGCGGTCGGACTGATGCTCGCGGAAGATCTGCCAGCGGGCATGCGTACGGCGCTTTCCGCCATTCAGCACGACCTGTTCGACTTGGGCGGGGAAGTCTGCATTCCGGGACATACGAGCATGAGCGAACTGCAGGTTTCGCGTTTGGAGACGCTGCTGGATGAGTTCAACCGGGACCTGCCGCCGCTCAAGGAATTCATTCTGCCCGGTGGAACGCGTGCGGCGAGCCTGGCGCATCTCGCGCGCACTGTGTGCCGCCGCGCCGAGCGTGCCCTGGTGTCGCTCGCGCGCGCCGAACCGGTCGGAACCGCAGCGCGCAAATATCTGAACCGACTGTCCGATTTACTGTTTGTACTGGGCCGCGCGCTGAACCGCGCAGGCGGCGGCAGCGATGTGTTGTGGCAACCGGGCAAATCAAGAGCGCGGCCGCAGGACAAGTAAGCGTTGCCCAATGCTGAAACGGCACCCGAGTTGCGCTGGCGCTTGGGCTATGGACGGGCGGGAAAAGCGCTTTCCCACCCGCCCTCGGGTTGCAATGCATCCCGGAATCGTCACCGCCTGTGTTCCTGCGCGATGACCCGGGATGGATCTAGTCCACCCTGGCGCCCGAGTCTTTGACCACCTTGGCGTATTTCGCTGCCTCGGCGCGGATGAAAGCGGCGAAATGCTCGGGTGTGTTGTTGGGCAGCGGTTCAGCCCCCATCTTCTCCAGCCGTTCGCGCATGTCCTTCGCATCCAGCGCGCGCACGATTTCGGCGTTGAGCCTAGCCACGATCTCAGGCGGCGTTCCCGCCGGAACCATCAGGCCGAACCAGGTGCTGAGGTCGAACCCTGGCAAGCCCGATTCGGCGATGGTGGGCAGTTCCGGAATCGCCTCCGAGCGCGCGAGCGTGGTCACGGCCAGAGCACGCAGCTTGCCCGCCTTGACGTTGGGCAGCGCGCTCGCCAAGTTATCGAACATCAGGTGCACCTGGCCGCCAAGCAGGTCGGCCGTCGCCGGAGCGGCGCCCTTGTAAGGGATATGCACCATTTTCACGCCGGCCATGGTGTTGAACAATTCGCCCGCAAGATGGCCCGTCGATCCGGTCGAGCCCGAACCGAAATTGAGATAGCCGGGTTTCGACCGGGCGAGGGCTATCAGTTCGCGCACCGTCTTTGCCGGCACCGCCGGATTGAGCACCAGGATATTGGGCACCTGAGCCACCAGGGCTACGGGCGCAAAATCCCTTACCGGATCATAGGGTATCTTGCTGTACAGACTCGGATTGATGGCGTGCGTGGCGACCGCCCCCATCAGCAGCGTATAGCCGTCCGGCGCCGATTTGGCCACGAAGTCTGCACCGATGTTGCCGCCGGCGCCGGCGCGGTTGTCGACCACCACCGGTTGCTTCCATGCCTCTGTCAGCTTTTGTCCAATCGCGCGCGCCATGATGTCCAGCGGCCCGCCGGCCGGATAGGGCACGACCAGGCGTATCGGCTTGGCCGGATAAGCTTGCGAGAAAGCGCCCGCAGATGCGAGCACCAGGATCAACGCGGCAAACAACCGCAGGGTAATACCGCTCCAGCTTTTCACGTCTATCTCCCCTATAAATGGCCGTCAAAATAGAATCACCAAACGACGACGAAGGACACAGTTCGTCGTCCGCCTCGATACCGACCCGCGCCCGCCGGAAGCTTATTCCACGAACGCTTCCTCGCGCGTTTTTTGCACGGTCGGCGCCAGGGTGATGAGTAGCAGTACGATTGCGATGCCGAGCAGCACACCGCTGATCGGCTTGGTGAAGAACACGGTCGCGTCGCCGCGCGAGAGCAGCATCGCCCGGCGCAGGTTCTCTTCCATCAGCGGCCCGAGGATGAAGCCGAGGATCAGCGGCGCCGGCTCGCATTCGAGCTTGACGAAGATATAGCCCAGCAGCCCGAAGACGGCCATCAGCATTGCGTCGAACGGCTGGTTCGACAAACTGTACACGCCGACGCAGCAAAACAGCAGGATGGACGGATAGAGCAGCCGGTAGGGCACGGTCAGCAGCTTCACCCACATGCCGATCAGGGGCAGGTTCAGGATCACCAGCATCAGGTTGCCGATCCACATGCTGGCGATCATGCCCCAGAACAGTTCCGGTCGTTCGGTCATCACCTGCGGTCCGGGCGCAATGCCCTGGATCATCATCGCGCCTATCATCAGCGCCATTACCGGATTGGACGGAATGCCCAGGGTGAGCAGGGGAATGAACGAAGTCTGCGCGCCGGCGTTGTTGGCCGATTCCGGCGCCGCGACGCCGCGGATTTCGCCCTTGCCGAACATGGATTTGTCACCGATTTTCTTTTCCAGCGTATAGGCGGCAAAGGAGGACAAGAGCGCCCCGCCGCCCGGCAGAATGCCGAGCATGGAGCCGATGGCGGTGCCGCGCAGAATCGCGCCGGAACTGCTCTTGAGGTCTTTCCAGGTCGGCATCAGGCCTGTGACCTTGTTGACGAACACCTCGCTCGCTTGCGCCCCGCGCTCCAGATTGGTGATGATCTCGGCCAAGCCGAATACCCCCATGGCGACGATGACGAAGCCGATGCCATCGGAGAGCTCCGGCAGACCGAAGGAGAAGCGCGCAATGCCGGAATTGACGTCGGTGCCGATCAGGCCAAAGAGCAGCCCGAGAATGGTCATGGCGATCGCCTTGATGAGCGAACCGTGCGCGAGCACCGTCGCGCCGACCAGTCCCAGCACCATCAGCGAAAAATATTCCGCCGGACCGAATTTCAGCGCGACTTCGGCCAGCGGCGGCGCAAACAGGGCGATGACCACGGTGGCGACGCAGCCGGCAAAGAACGAGCCGATGGCGGCGATCGCCAGCGCCGGACCGGCGCGCCCCTGGCGCGCCATCTGGTAGCCGTCGATGCAGGTGATCACCGAGGCCGCCTCGCCCGGCAGGTTGACCAGGATGGACGTGGTCGAACCGCCGTATTGCGCGCCGTAGTAAATGCCGGCGAGCATGATCAGCGCCGAAATCGGCGACAGGTTGAAAGTCACCGGCAGCAGCATGGCGATGGTGGCGACCGGCCCGATGCCGGGCAGCACCCCGATCAGCGTCCCGAGCACCACGCCGAGAAAACAGTACATCAAGTTTTGCAGGCTCAGCGCGACGCCGAAGCCGATACTGAGGTTGTGGATAACCGCAAAGTCCATGACTACTCTCCCGGCCACAGGTTGAACGGCAGCCCCAGTCCCTTGACGAACACCAGCACCCCGAACAGCGCCAGCCCTATGGTCAGAATCACGATTTCCTTGTTGCGGAAATCGTGGCCGCCCAGCGCGCCGACCACGACCAGTATCACGGTTGAAACCACCAGGCCCAGGGGTTTGAGCGCATAGCCGAAAACCACCACCGCAAGCGTTATCATGAACAGCGGCCGAGGCCCGAACGCGCCGAAGAACAGGAACAGCGCCAGCCCGGAGAGCGCGAACTGCACCATCGGCACTTCTTTAAGGAAGTTATGTGCGAGGAACACCTCCCCAGCGAAGCTAAGCGCCGGCCCGCTGGCTAAGTAGGTCGCCCCTCCTATGGCGATCGCAGCAAGCAGCAGCCGCGGCCGGCACACAAATACCTTGAACGGATTCTCGATCTTCGACAAGAATGCGCGGAAGAAAATGACCGCCCCCAGGATCGCGAGCAGCCCGCCCAGCACCGTCGGAAAATACGCCGGGCCCATGCGCACCGCCGAACCCATCGGATAATTAAACGATACCAGCACAAAGACAAGACCAAAACCGAGAAACATCAGCCCGGCCCAGAAATCCTTGCCGTTCCTTACTTTCATTGCCACGACCTCCAGACATTCTTGCTCATCGATCTGCCACATCCGCGGACCTAAGGCTTCGCGGCCCGTCGATCTGCGGGAACGCATCCGGCTTCAGCCGCCGTCCTTGTCCATCAGGCTTACCAGCTTGACGCTGGTCTGGCGTAAACGCTGCGATAGCATCAGCACCAGTTCCATGAGGATTTTCGCTCCGAGAATCGGCTGTTCCAGAATGATTCGCGCCAGGCTCTCGCGCGACAGCACCGCGATCACGCAAGTCTCGGAGGCCACGCAGGTGGCAAAGCGCGGTTCGCCGTCTATCATCGACATTTCGCCCAGCGTCTTGCCGGCATCGACCGAAGCAATCAGCTTGGGCGTGTTCCAGCGGTCTTGCTTGAATACCTCAACGCTGCCCTCGATCATCAGCAGCATGAAATCACCTTGTTCGCCCTCGTGAATGATTTCCTGACCCGGTCCGGCCCGGTAAACATTCATGAAGTGGCTCATCAACCGGATTTCCGCCATGTTGAAGTTCTCGAACAAGGGCGAATAGGTGATCATGCGATGCATCTTTCCAGCGAATTGGGTCGCATCGCCGAGATATTCCAAGTGCGCCAGGAGATCCTGTCTGCCACGTTCAGCCATACAGCTCTTGTCCAAGAAGCAGAGATCGGGCGGTTCCGGGTAGGCACCGCCAGCGAGCCCGGGGTCTGCCGATTATGCCGAAAGCAGGGGCCAAGCTCAAATCAATTTCCCCTCACCAGATCAGCCACAAAGTAACGCAAAGCCAGGCGGCCCCGGTTACCAGCATATGCGCGTCGGTAAGCAAGGTCGATGCCGGGTCTTCGCCGCCGCGGTGATGCAGCAGAAAAATGTAGCGAAAAATGCCGTACAGGACAAAAGGCACGGTATAGATCAGTTTGTCGGTATGGTGCAATGCGACCGTAGCAGGGCTCACTGTGTAAAGGCTGTAACTGACGACGACACCGGCGGCGCTGATCGCCATCATGGTGTCAAGCTGCGCCGGGTTGTATTCCTCCAGCACCGGTCGCTGGCTGGCGCCGCTTACCCCATCGCCTTCGCTCACCATCAGTTCGGCACGGCGCTTGGCGAAACCGAGGAAAATCGTCAGCAGAAGCCCGCACAACAGCAGCCATTGCGAGGGGGCGATTCCGACTCCCCAGGTGCCGGCGAAAATGCGCAGCATGAAGCCCGCGGCGATAATGAACACGTCGAGAATGGCAACATGCTTCAATCCGGCACTGTAGGCCAGATTGAGAACCAGGTAGGCCATCAGAACCGCCGCCACGCCGCCCGAGGCCGCGGCGCCGAGCGCGAATCCCGCGATCGCGCAGGCCGCAGCCAGCGCAAAGGCCGCGCCCAGGCCCACGCTGCCGCTGGCCAAGGGCCGCCGGCGCTTGAGCGGATGCGCCCGATCCGCATCACGGTCGAATACATCGTTGAGTACGTAGACGCAACTCGACAGCAGGCAGAATCCGGCTGCGGCAAGAAGTACCTGGCTCCTCAGCCCCCAGTCGTTGCTCGCGTCGCTGAACAGCAGGCCGATAAACACAAAGCCGTTCTTGATCCACTGGTGCGGACGCAGCAGGCGCAGCAGTTCCAAGGCAAACGGCGCGGCATCAGCGCGTGGGGACGGGTTCATCGGGGAAATAGCGTTCGCAAAAGTAGCAATGGCGCAGCGGCAGATAAGAGGGGATTCTATAGTAACGGTCGCGCAAGGGCCGCAGCACCCGCTCACGATAGGCCGGATAGTCGAACACCTGGCCCAGCACCAGATAGAAGCTGGCGCCGTGCAGTTCGAACTGGCGGTATTCCAGCCTGGAGAAATAGGGCGCGTAATCGTCCGGGTCGGGCGGATTCTTGCGCAGCACCAGGATATTCTTGCCGGCCAGTTTGCTGAAATCGGTGAGGATGTCATCCTGGCGCCCATGCGAGGACGCCGTACCGAACACGAAAAAGTATTTTCCAGAGGCGTAGGACGCCGTCACCGCCGGCGAAAATCCGTCGGCTGAAAATTCGTATACGCCGGCATAAGGCTCGAGGCGCTGCAGCAATTCGGCAGTCTTGACATGGAACACGATGCCGTCATAGTGCCGGCTGCTTTTCCATGTTTCCATCGGCAGCAGGCTGACCGCTGCAAACACCGCCACATGAATCGCGGAAAACACGCCGAGATAGACTACGGACTTGCGCAACTGCGCCGCGCTGAGCAGCAGCGCCGCGGCGATGAAAAAGAACGGCACGAAGGAAAGCAGCCAGTGCAGGCCGATCTGTTTTACCGGGGCAAGCAGGGCGAACACGGCAAGCGGCGCCGCCCAGGCAAACATGAAAAACCGAGCGCGCGGTTCGGCGAGCTGCGCAGTCAAGGCGGCACGGCCACGCCACATCTGGTAGAGCGCGACCGGGGACAGCATGTAGAGGACGCTCAGCGCATACAGCAGCGGGGTGCGCAACGACCAGCCGGCATCGCCGTGCCGGTTGTATACATTGAACATCAGGTTCGCCCAGCAGTGATTGGTGTTCCACCAGGCGTTGAACGCCGCAAACGGCAGCAGCACTGCAACGATCACTGCCAGTCCGCGCCAACTGCGCCGGCCCGGGGCTTGCGTCAGCACAAACCCCAGGTAAGCCAATCCCAGCAGCACGGCAAAGTATTTCGACAGGAAGGCCAGCCCGAGAAAGGCGCCGCAGGCCGCGTATAGCGCCTGCGATTCGCACCGCAAAGCCGCGGCAAAACTCAGGGCCGAAAGGAAGGAGAACAGCACCAGCGGTGTGTCCGTGGTGATGAGCACGTTCCAGACATTCACCGGCAGCAGCAGGAAAGCGAGCGCCGCGACATAGGCTTTGTTTTCGCCCACCGGCCGCAGGTATTGCAGCATGGCCAGCGCCAGCAACGCAGGCAACACTATGACCGGCAGACGCAGCATCCATTGCGCCCGTGACAGCTGCAGCAGCAGCGCCAGCATCCAGCCGATCATGGGCGGATGGTCGTAGTAACCGTAGTCGGGATAGACGCCCCAGTAGATGAAGTAGGCCTCATCCCCGGTCATGGGCAGCGCGCTTGCGAGCCAGAACTTGAATGCCAGCGTCAGCAGCAGCGCGAGGTAGAACGCAGCGCGCATCGGCACCACGCTCCGGCCGAGGGAAAGTTGCATGGCGGCGATTATAAGGTCTGCCGGCCTACCAGGCGCGCACGATCAGCGCGGCGCCGTTGGCGGCGATCAGCACATACACGAACACCATGATGTGCCGGGCGGACAAACGCTGATGCAGCCGGTTTCCGAGGAACAACCCGAATCCCGCAAACGGCGCAAGCAGCAGGGCCGCCAGCAACAGATGGTCCTGCGAGAGCAATCCGGACGCGGCAAACAGCACGGTCCGCACCAGCCCCGCGATCAGGACCAGCCTCGCCATGGTGGCGCGAAACGCGGAAATGTCGGCGATGCGCCGCGACAGATAGATGGTGTAAATCGTCGCGCCGGTCCCGTAGAGCGCACTGAACATGCCCCCCACTACGCCCGCCGGTACAGCCCAGGCAGGGTGAATCCGCCGCGCACTATGCCGTCGTGCGAGGCCGCTGATTCCTGCGTAAAACGCAAAGCAGCCAAGCAGCAGCAGCAGCGCGCGCTCGGGCAAGCTGATCAGCAGCGCGAGGCCCAGCGCGAGGCCCAGCAGGACGAACGGCAGGATGCGCCTGAGTTCGCTGCGATCGACCTCGCCGCGCATGCGCATGCCGACCGAAATCGCCGCGAACAGGTCCAGCAACAAGGTAAGCGGCGCGACGAAACGCAGCGGCAATAGGTGCGCCAACAGCGGAGTATTGATGATCGTGGACCCGAATCCGACCATGCCGAAAATGACATAACCGAACAGGATGAAGAGGGGTGCAATTACGC
Organism: Burkholderiales bacterium; assembly: GCA_919902965.1. Classification (GTDB taxonomy): domain Bacteria; phylum Pseudomonadota; class Gammaproteobacteria; order Burkholderiales; family SG8-39; genus 2-12-FULL-64-23. The sequence continues at coordinate 4,905 of CAKKSJ010000280.1, read as the reverse complement.
ACACCTCCCAGCCCAGCGCCTGCACCAGTTCGCGGAAAATTTCTATATGCAGCCGCAGCCGGTGCAGGGGGTTCGCCACACCCCTGCGCCATCTGCGCCCTCAGCAGTTAATCGGGCAAACGCAAGACCGAGCTACTCTTCGGCCGCGTGCGCCAGGCGACGCTGGCGCACCGCATCGGCCAGGCGCTGGAGGACTTTGACGCTGTCGTCCCAACCGATGCAGGGATCGGTGATGGAAACGCCATAGGCGAGCGGTTTGCCCGCGATCAGATCCTGGCGCCCGGGATGCAGATGCGATTCCACCATCACCCCGATGATGCGGTCGTCGCCTGAGGCAATCTGAGCGGCGACATCGGCGCAAATTTCAATCTGGCGCAGATAGTCCTTGGAACTGTTGGCGTGGGAAAAATCGATCATCAGGCGCTGCTCCAGACCGGCCGCGGCCAACTGGCCGGCAGCGGCTGACACGCTGGCCGCGTCGTAGTTCGGCCTGGGCCCGCCGCGCAGGATTACATGACAATCCTCGTTGCCGTTGGTGGAGACGATGGCCGAATGACCTCCCTTGGTGACCGAGAGGAAATGATGCGGCTGACGCGAGGTCTTGATCGCGTCCACCGCAATGCGGATATTGCCGTCGGTGCCGTTCTTGAACCCAACCGGACAGGACAGACCGGAAGCGAGTTCCCGGTGCACCTGCGATTCCGTGGTACGCGCACCGATTGCGCCCCAACTCACCAGGTCGGCGATGTACTGCGGCGTGATCATGTCGAGGTACTCGACACCGGCCGGCATGCCCAGTTCATTGATGTCGAGCAGCACGTTGCGCGCCAGGCGTAGACCCTCGTTGATGTTGTAGCTGCCGTCCAGACGCGGATCGTTGATCAGGCCCTTCCAGCCCACGGTGGTGCGCGGTTTTTCGAAATAGACGCGCATCACAATGAGCAGTTCGGCCGCATGCCTGGCTTTCTCCTGCGCCAGGCGCTGCGCATACTCCAGCGCCGATCTGGGGTCATGGATGGAACACGGGCCGATGATCACCAGCAGTCGGTCGTCGGCTGCGTGCAATAGGCCGTGTATGCCCTGGCGTGTTTCGTAGGTGAGGCGCTCGCTCACCTCGGACACGGGAAACTCGCGGATCGCGTGCGAGGGAGGCGCGAGTTCCTTTATTTCGCGAATGCGGACGTCGTCGATCTTGCGGGTCATGATTTCTCCTGGATACCGGTAAGCTTTCAGCCGGTCGGCTGCGCTCGCCCGCGCTGGCGGAATTGTAGGATGTGCACTGGCGGTCATGGTCATAATTGCTCTCGGGCAAAAAAAAAAACCGCCAGGCTGTGGGCGCTGGCGGTTTTTCGGGATACTTGGACGCGAACCTAACTCAATCCCTCCGCCGGCGGCTGGGGAAAGCCGTAAAAGTAAAACCAAAAAGCGTAGGCGCGGTTCATGTGAATTCGTCTCCAGAGCGGATTCAAGCATGAATCCTGCTCATTTGGCAAGCGCTGCCTGCTGCGCATCCTGCCCGCATCCAGCCGTGATCAGAAAAAATTCACCTCGACGGCGCAGCGCGGGCAAAAACGCATGCTCAAAAGCTGGAAATCCTGCCCTGCTCGTTGTCCACCATTAGCGGCGTATCGACGTAGACGATCTCGGGATCGTTGCCGTACTTGCTTTTGACGAAGGCTTTCCACTCGGCGGTATACACGCGCTCGGCAGCCTGCCGCGATTCCCAAAGATAGACTCCGCCGGCGCGCCTGCCGTCCTCGCCGAGGAAGTAGTTCTTGCGCAGCAAACCCGGCATGCCCAGGTATTTGGGCGCCGTCGCCTGGAAGGTCGCGGTCGCCTGATCCAGGGTCTGTTTCTGCGGCAATCTGAAACTGACTATCGCAATGACTTTGCTCATGTCGTCTCCCTAGCTTGCAAGTTTTTGCTGCACCCAGGCCTGCACCGACGCGAGCGCGGCAGGCAGCTTGGCTGTATCGGTGCCGCCGGCCTGGGCCATGTCTGCACGCCCCCCCCCTTTGCCGCCGACCTGCAGCGCGACGAAATTGACCAGTTCCCCGGCCTTCACTTTTGCGGTCAGATCAGCGGTAACCCCGGCGATCAGGCTGACTTTGCCGCTCTCGGTCGAAGCGAGCACGATGGCGGCCGACTTCAGCTTGTCTTTCAGTTTGTCCAGCGTCTCGCGCAAGGCCTTCGCGTCGGCGCCGTCCAGCACCACCGCAAGCACCTTCGCGCCGGCGACCTCGGCCGCCTGCGCCGCGAGGTCATCGCCCTGCGCCGAAGCAACTTTCGATTTCAGGCGCGCGAGCTCTTTCTCCAAAGCTCTCGCGCCATCGATGATTTGCGAAATCTTCTGGCTTAGCTCCTGTGGCTGGGTCTTGAGCACGAGCGCGGCTTCGGCCAATCGCGACTCCTGTTCCTGCACCCATGCGAGGGCGCCGTCTGCGCTGAGCGCCTCGACCCGGCGTATTCCAGCGGCCACGCCCGACTCCGACACGATCTTAAAGAATCCTATGTCCCCGCTGCGGCGCACATGGGTTCCACCGCACAGTTCGGTGGAAAACTCGCCCATGCCAATGACGCGCACTTCGTCGCCGTATTTTTCACCGAACAGCGCCATTGCCCCCGCCTTGATGGCGTCGTCGTATTTCATCACTCGCACCGAAATCTCGGTGTTGCGGCGGATCTCGCGGTTGACCAGGTCCTCGACCTGGCGCAGCTGCGCATTGCTCACCGGCTCGTTGTGCGAGAAATCGAAGCGCGTGCGCTGGGCATCGACGAGCGAACCCTTCTGCTGCACATGCGCGCCGAGCACCTTGCGCAGTGCGGCATGCATCAGGTGCGTGGCCGAGTGGTTCCACGCGGCGCGCGCGCGCGCGCCGCTGTCCACCGCCGCCATCACGCGATCGCCGACGCGCAGCCGCCCGGCTTTGAGCTCGCCTTTGTGGCCGAACACTTCGGCCTGGATTTTCTGCGTGTCTTCGACCTTGAAGCTGCCGCTGACGCCGGCAAGCTCCCCGCGGTCGCCCACCTGGCCGCCGGACTCCGCATAAAACGGCGTGCGGTCCAGCACCACCACCGCAGTCTCGCCGGCGACGATCTCCTCGACCGACGTCCCTTCCCGGTACAGTGCCGCCACCGTGCCTTCGAGTGTGAGCGTGTCGTAGCCGTGGAACTCGGTCGGCCGGCCCGAATACTCCACGCCCGCAGACACGGAAAACTTGGAAGCAGCCCGGGCGCGCTCGCGCTGGCGCTGCATCGCCGCCTCGAAGCCGGCGTAATCGACGCGCACCTCGCGCTCGCGCGCGATGTCCGCAGTCAGATCGACGGGAAAACCGAATGTGTCATAGAGCTGGAATACCGTCTCGCCGTCGAGCATCCGGTCCTCGCGCGTAAGCGCGGCTTCGAGCACTTTCATGCCGTGTTCCAGGGTCTCGGCGAAACGTTCCTCCTCTGTCTTCAGCACCCGGGTTACACGCTCCTTTGCCTTCAGCAGTTCCGGGTAGGCCTCGCCCATGACGCGCGCAAGGTCCTCGACCAGGCGGTGGAAGAAAGGCTCGGTCTCGCCGAGTTTGTAGCCGTGGCGGATGGCGCGGCGGATGATGCGCCGCAGCACATAGCCGCGGCCTTCGTTGCCCGGAATCACGCCGTCGACAATGAGAAAGCTGGTCGCGCGGATGTGATCGGCAATGACTTTGAGCGAATTGCTTGCCAGGTCCTTGACATGGGTCTCGCGCGCCGCCGCCTTGATCAAGTCCTGGAACAGGTCGATTTCATAGTTGGAATGCACGCCCTGCAGCACTGCTGCGATGCGCTCCAGGCCCATACCCGTGTCCACCGAGGGCTTGGGCAGCGGGTGCAGCGTGCCCGCATCGTCGCGGTTGTACTGCATGAACACCAGATTCCAGATTTCGATATAGCGGTCGCCATCCGCCTCTGGCGTACCGGGCGGGCCGCCGGCGATCCCCGGGCCGTGATCGTAGAAAATCTCGCTACAGGGACCGCAGGGGCCGGTTTCGCCCATCTGCCAGAAATTATCCGAACCGCCGCCAGGTTTGTCGCCAATGCGCGCTATGCGATTTTTCGCCACCTTGATTTCGTCGGCCCAGATAGCGTAAGCCTCGTCGTCGGTCTGGTACACCGTCACCCAAAGTTTATCCTTGGGCAGTTTGTAGACCTTGGTCAGCAGATCCCAGGCATAGTGAATCGCGTCGCGTTTGAAATAATCGCCGAAGGAAAAATTACCCAGCATTTCGAAGAAAGTGTGATGGCGCGCCGTATAGCCGACATTCTCCAGATCGTTATGCTTGCCGCCGGCGCGCACGCTGCGCTGCGAGGTGGCGGCGCGCTTGTAAGGCCGGAGTTCCTTGCCCAGGAATACGTCCTTGAACTGCACCATGCCGGAATTCGTAAATAGCAGAGTCGGGTCATTGCCCGGCACCAGCGGACTGGAGGACACCACGGCGTGCCCGTGCTGGGCAAAAAACTCCAGGAACTTGCTGCGGATTTCTGCTGAATTCATAATTTTGCCACATGCCGGACTGCTAGCACCGGCCGGTCCATCTGTTTGGAGGTAAAAGATTGAATTTTCGCCTGAATCAGGCGCACATGCAAATCCAAGCTAGGTCAGACTGACCCCAAGCAGCTTGCCGATGGTGTAGGTCAGCGCGCCCGCCGTGGCACCAATGGTGAGCATGCGCAGGCCATCGCGCAGGGCGCTCCTGCCAGTGAACAGGCTGATCACGGCGCCAACTGTGAACAGCGTCAGGGCGGTGAAGACGATGGATACGGGCAGCGCGCGCTCCCCGCTCAAGGCCAGGAACGGCAGCAACGGCACCAGCGCTCCCGCAGCGAACGAAAGAAACGAGAATATCGCAACGCCCCAGGTTGAACCGAGATCTTCCGGAT
>CAKKSJ010000279.1 GCA_919902965.1 Burkholderiales bacterium | reverse complement strand
AACTGGTGCGCCGCGGCGTGTGCCAGGTGATGGAGGGGCGCCACTGCTTCCAGCATCTCACCGTCGAGGAGAACCTGCTCACCGGCGCGTTCAGCCGCAAGGTGGGACGCGCCGAACTCAAGGCCGACCTGGAGAAGGTCTACGATTATTTTCCGCGCCTGAAGCAGCGCCGCAGCAGCCAGTCCGGCTATACCTCCGGCGGCGAGCAGCAGATGACGGCCGTCGGGCGCGCGCTGATGGCACAGCCCAAGATGATTCTGCTCGACGAACCCTCGATGGGCCTTGCGCCGCAGATCGTCGAGGAAATTTTTGAAATCGTGAAAAGCCTCAATCAGAAAGAGGGCGTGAGCTTCCTGCTGGCCGAGCAGAACACCATGGTGGCGCTGCGCTACGGCGATTACGGCTACATCCTCGAGAACGGCCGCGTGGTGATGGACGGTGTCGCCTCCGAACTCGCCACCAACGAGGACGTAAAGGAGTTCTACCTTGGGCTGTCGAGCAGCGGCCGCAAGAGTTTTCGCGAATCGAAGCACTACCGCCGGCGCAAGCGCTGGCTGGCGTAGCGCCGATTCGCCGCCAGTCGGCGGTAAACCGAGTCCTTTCCATGCCCGAATACTACGATACCCTCGAATCGCGCGAGCCGGCAGTGCGCGAATCAGCGCTGTTGGCCGCGCTGCCGGCGCAGATCGCGCATGCCAGGAAGAACGCGCCCGGATTCGCCCGTATCCTCGCCGACGTCGATCCGAAAACCATTGGCTCGCGCGCAGCGCTGGCGCAGTTGCCGGTCACGCGCAAGTCCGATCTGGGCGAATTGCAGAAGCAGCAAGCGCCGCTGGGGGGCTTGAACGCGACACCTCTGGACAAGCTGGCGAAAATCTTCGTGTCGCCGGGCCCGGTGTACGAGCCCGAAGGGACGGCGCCCAACTGGTGGCGCACGGCGCGCGCACTTTTTGCCGCAGGCTTTCGTTCCGGAGACCTGGTCATCAATACCTTTGCCTATCATTTCACGCCTGCGGGTTCGATGATGGAGTCGGGCGCCCGCGCGCTGGGCTGCACCGTGGTTCCGGGCGGAATCGGCCAGACCGAAATGCAGGTATCGACCATCGCCGATTTGCGCATCAGCGGGTTTGTCGGCACGCCGTCTTTTCTCAAGTTGATTGCGGACAAGGCCGAGGAGCTCAAGGCGGATATCAGCGGCTTGAAACAGGCCATGGTCGGCGGCGAGTACCTGCCGCCCGCGCTGCGGAAGTCCCTGGGCGAGCGCGGCATCCGGGTAATGCAGTCCTACGCCACTGCCGACCTCGGACTGCTCGCCTACGAATCGGCCTTGGGCGACGGGTCGGTCAACGAAGGCATGATCCTCGACGAAGGCCTGATCCTCGAGATCGTGCGCCCGGGCAGCGGCGATCCGGTTACGCCGGGCGAAGTCGGCGAGGTGGTGATCACCAGCTTCAATCCCGACTATCCCCTGATTCGATTTGGCACCGGCGATCTGTCCGCCGTGCTGGCGGGCACGAGTCCCTGCGGCCGCACCAATGTGCGCATCAAGGGCTGGATGGGCCGGGCCGACCAGACCACCAAGGTGCGCGGCATGTTCGTCACACCGAAACAGGTGAACGAGATCGTGCGGCGCCACCCCGAGATCGTCAAAGCGCGCCTGGTGATTGCGGGCGCAACCGGCAACGATAGTATGACGCTGCGCTGCGAGGGCGGGAGCGGGGACGCCGCACTCAAAGCCGCGCTCGTCGCCTCGATCCGCGACGTGACCAAGCTGCGCGGGGAAATCGAATTCGTGGCTGCGGGCAGCCTGCCCAACGACGGCAAGGTCATCGACGACATTCGGAAGTACGACTGATTTTGCGATGGCTTCCTACACAACGCTGTTGTACCAAAAGCAGGGCCGAATCGCCCGCATTACGCTGAACCGGCCGCGGCGGCTGAACGCGATCAGTGCGGTGATGCCGCGCGAAATCCGCCTCGCAGTGGAACAGGCAAACGCCGACGACGGCGTGCATGCGATCGTATTGCAGGGGGCGGGCCGCGCCTTTTGCGCCGGTTACGATCTGAAGGACTTTGCCGAGAAGAAAGGCAGGAACGCCTACACCCAGGACATGCCCTGGGACCCGATGATCGATTACCGCGGCATGAAGGCCAACACCGACGACTTCTTTTCGCTCTGGCGCAGCTACAAGCCCACCATCTGCAAGGTTCACGGCTATGCGGTCGCGGGCGGCAGCGACATCGCGCTATGCGCCGACATCGTGATCATGGCCGAGGACGCGAAGATCGGCTACATGCCGGCGCGCGTCTGGGGTTGCCCGACTACCGCGATGTGGGTGTTCCGCCTCGGCGCGGAGAAGGCCAAGCGCATGCTGCTCACCGGAGACAGCATAGACGGCAGGACCGCCAAGGAGTGGGGCCTGGTGCACGACGCAGTGCCGGCGAAGGAACTCGACGCGGCGGTGGATGCGCTCGCCGCGCGCATGGCGGGCGTGCCGAAAAACCAGCTGATGATGCAAAAACTGATGATCAACCAGGCTTACGAAAACATGGGCCTGGCGACGACGCAGATGATTGCAACCCTGTTCGACGGCATCACGCGCCATTCGCCTGAAGGCCTGTGGTTCAAGGGCTACGCCGAAAAAGCGGGTTTCCACAAAGCGGTGCAGTGGCGCGACAGCGGCCGGGCGATACCGCGCGGCAAAAAAGGCGCTTAGCGCCGACGCCTAGGGGTTATTGGTTGCGTTCGCCCTGTTTGCGTTGCTGGTCATGGCCGCGCACGCGCAATGTTCACGAGAATCGGGGCGGTTCAACTTGCCGCAAAGCTCAACGCGCTGCGTGGCGTGGCTAGGCAAATCGCGTCTCGATCAGTTCCAGCATTGCCTGCGCTGGCACTGACAGGCTTTGACCCTTGCGCCTCACCACAAGAATCCGACGTGCAAGCTCCGGCGCATTTACGCGTACCGAAACCAAATCTGACCTATGGAAGTAGGGCAGCGTCAGTTCCGGCACCAGGCTCACACCGAGACCGCTTGCGATCAGCGCTGCCACAGTGGGCAGCTGCTCCACTTCTATGCCAGTCGTGGTGTGTGGCACCTCCCTCAAAACCGGGTCCAAATGCTGTCGTACGCTGCTTGAGCGCGCCAAGTGGATGATGGCACAACGTGCGAGGTCGCTTAGTCGCACCGAACGACGCGTGGCGAGCGGGTGATCGCGCCGGC
>CAKKSJ010000278.1 GCA_919902965.1 Burkholderiales bacterium | reverse complement strand
ACTTTGCCCGAGGTGTCGCCGCGTATGGCCGGTTCGGTGTAAATGATTTCGCGCACCACCGTATTGGGCAGTTCGACCGAAATCGCGCGATCGTCGTAGAACACGACTTCGCACTGCATTCCGTCCTCGAGGAAATTGATTCCCTCGCCCAGGTTTTCTTTCTCCACCTCGAACTGGTTGTATTCGGCGTCCATGAATACGTACATGGGATCGGCAAAATACGAGTAGGTGGAGGGCTTGCGCTCGAGCACGACGACATCGAATTTTTCGTCGGCCTTGTACACGTTCTCGCTGATCGATTCGGAGAGCAGGTTCTTGAGCTTCATTTTGACCACCGAAGCATTGCGTCCGGACTTGCTGAATTCGGCCTTCTGCACCACCATCGGGTCGCTGCCTAGCATGATCACGTTGCCGGCGCGGAGTTCTTGTGCGATTTTCATATCTTTAGTCCTACACGGTTTGAATGGTCCATACTTCTTACAGAATCAGGAGCGTTTCGCCCTTATTCCAGATTAGCTATAAAGCTTTCTATTTTAACAAATTTTCGCAAAACTGCGCAAGCTTGTTCGCGAGATCGCCGCTTGCCGCGAGCTGATCTGACCAAAGCCGAGCATGCGCCTGCAGTTCTAGCCGGTACGGCCAGAATTCCGCCCATGCCGATTCGACCCCGGCCTCATCGCCCTTGTTCCAGGCCAGCCAAAAGCGCGTCACCACGGCGGTGATCTCGGGCGGCAGGCCTGCGCAATACAATCCCAGAAAAGCCTGCAGCTTGGGCCAGTGCGCGCCTTCGGCCTGCGGGTAAATTTGCCACAGCATAGGCCGAGCCGCCCATTGCGCGCGGACAAATGAATCTTCACCGCGCACCAGGTTCAGATCGCAGGCCCATAGCAGCCGGTCGTATTGATCCTGACCGAGAAATGGAAATATGCGGACCTCCAGACCGGCCTTGCGCAGCACGCTGCCCGGAGCAAGGGTTTCGGTGTCAAAGAACGCTGACAAGGCTTGCGTCGCGATCCCTTCCGGTACCAGGCAACGCAGCGGCGCGCTGCCAGCCGCCCAGGCCCGCAGCAATCCGCCCACGCCGCCATTCGGGTAGCAGAACAGGGAAACCTGGTACTCGCCCGCGCGCGGCGCGGGCAGGCCCAGATCATGCCAGTAGCGCGCTTGCCCGGCGGCAGTGCGTTGAAATCGCTCGCGCGACTCGACCAAGCCTGGCTCGGCCAGCAGCCCGCCTGTGCCTTTGACGAAACCGGGAAAGAAAAAGTATTTCATCAAAGGCAGGGTGGGATGCGGCGAAGGCAGGCCGTGGCAGCCCAGCACCCAGTTTTCCGCACTCAGGAATTCGAGATTGATCCACACCGGCTTGGGCTGGCGCTGCGCCATTGCAGCGACATAGTTCGCGGGCGGATCGCAGGCGAATGCCTCGATCACCACATCCGCGGGCTCGGCCGCGGCAAAGGGTTCGCGCCACCGCCTGACGTCCACGCCACAGTTGTGCTGCGTGTTGATGTCGGACGCGATCTCCGGACAAATTCTGCTGAAGCTGGCGAGATCGTCGACCCACAGGCGCACCCGCCGGCCGGGATCGAGCGCCAACTGCCGCGCCAGGCGCCAGCAAACACCTATGTCGCCGTAGTTGTCGACTACCGTGCAGAAAATATCCCAGCTGCGCATGGACGAACAGACCCTGGAAATGGCGGGTCGGTGATGAACCCGGAGCGACGCGATTATGCACCCGGCCCAAAAGAAACGGGGCGCTTGCGCGCCCCTGCTTGGTTCCAGGCCGGAACTGCTAAATGCGGCTTTTCACATACGCCGCCAGTTCCTGGGCCTCGGCGTTGTTCGGCTGGCGCTTGAGCATCTCGTCGGTCACGGTTTTCATTTCCTCGTAAAGCAAATGATCCTGCAGCACCGTATAGAAATACAACTCGGGCGTGATGTCTTCGGCCGAGGCCTTCTGGCGCATCTGGGCATAGACGGCTTTTGCCTGATTTACTTCCGCCTGCTGTTCGGTCGACAAGCGCCCGGGCTTGCCGCCGCCGCGCACGGCGATGCCGCCGGAGCGGCCCAGCTTGGCGATTTGCACCAGATTGGGCACTTGCGCAATTTTCTGTGCCACACCCGAGGGCAGCTGCGAGGCCTGCGCGGCCTGACCGCTGAGGACTTCGCTTTGCTGGGTGCCGGCCCTGAAGCTCGCCGGGCCCTTCCAGGTTTCCTGGCGGCTGCCGTTGAAATACACCAGCCGCAGCTGCGCGCCGGCAGGCAGGGTAAAGCGGTCACCCTGGCGCACTTTCATATACGGCTGCGCCTTGGACTCAGTCCCGCCCCTGCCGGCGTAGCTCACTTCGCCAGACAGCTGGTTGACCAGACCTACATCGCTGGATTGGGCACCCGCGCCCAAAGACACGCCCAATAGCAGGGCCGCAGAGATCGATTTCAGCAGTTTCATCGGTATACCTCGTTCAGGTTTGCCACTACTTGAAGCTTCAAGGCCGGCTTAGGTTTGCAGAACTCAATTTGCTACTCTAGTCCGTTTTATTGCCGTTTCCCAGGCATTTTGTCACGCTGGCGCCCTATGTCGACCCGGCCGCGGATTCCAGTCCCAGAATCTCGATGACTTCAATCGCTTCGTCCTTACCCTTGACCTTGATGATCTCCTGCTTGCCCGTGATGACACCCGCCCCCGCCGCGTCCAGGCAAGCCCTGCTTGCAACCAGCACGCATTTCATCTCCTTGGTCACCCCTTCCAGCCTGGAAGCCGCGTTTACCGTATCGCCGATGGCGGTAAACTCGGTGCGCTTTACTGAGCCGATATCTCCGATCACCGCTTCGCCGCTATGCACGCCTATGCCTATGCCGAATTCGGGCAGGCCGCGGTCGGGAAAGCGCTCGAGCATCCACGACTTGAATTCCTCCGCTTCTTTCGCCATCTGCACAGCCGCGCGCAGAGCCCGTCGCGCATGGTCGGGATAGCGCACCGGCGAGCCGAAAATCGCCATTACCGCATCGCCGATGAACTTGTTGACCATCCCGCCTTCGGCCAGAATCGGTTCGGTGGTGCGGCTGAAATAGGCATTGAGCATTTCCACCACCTCGCGCGCATTGAGCTTCTCCGAAATGGTGGTGAAATTGCGAATATCCGAAAACAGCACCGTCACTTGCACCGATTCACCGGCCAGGTCCGGCCGCTCGCCCTCGGTCAGCACTTTGACCACGTCGTCGGAAACATAACGGCCGAACATCTTCTTCAGCCGCGCGCGCTCGCGTTCCTCACCGGTAAGCCGCAGGCCCAGGGTGGTCAGAAAACCGATGCCCAGGGCCACCTGCATCCTGCCCGCAGGCAGCAGCCAGTCGCCCAGAAACAGAAACCACGCAGGTGCCAGGCACAGCAGGCTCAGCGCCACGGCCACGAGCAGGCCACCGACCGGGTGCAGGCGCAGGTAGAGCAGTGCCGCCACCGCAAGCAGCGTCAGCGCAAACAACCACTCCACGCTAAGCGAAATGCGACGCGGGTAATTGCCCGTGAGCAGGGTCTCGACAATATTCGCGTGGATTTCCCCGCCTATCATCTGCTCGCTCTGCTTGCCGAAGATCGCGCGCGAATAGGGACTGGGATGGCGGTCCTGGGTGCCGCGATCGTTGGCGGCGATAATCACGACGCGGCCTTTCAGCTTCTGCACCTCGGCATCGGCCAGAGCGTCTGGGGCCAGCAGTTTGCTCATCGACACGGTAAGCACCGTCCCGGGCGGACCGGCATAGCCGATCAGCCTGGGCCGCGCCTCGCGCGCCAGTTTCTCGCCCGCGATATCCCATCCGGCCTTGGTCGCATCGAGCCCGGCCGCGCGCAGCGCGAGCTGGGTCCCGAATGCCATGGCCGGTTTTTCCGGATCAGGGTCGAACACCGGCAGAAAGCGCCGCACGGAACTATCCTCGTCGGGATTCAGGTTGGCGATGCCGAGGTCGTTGATGCCCTGCGGCAGCAGATACAAGTGGTCGCGCGGCGGGAGCAGCAGCCTTCCCTCCCCACTGGACAACTCGACCAATTGCGTGATGAGAATTTTGTTGCCCGCGGCAAGCTGTGCGCGAAACGGCGAATCGTAGCTGCGGCTGCTGTCGCTTCCGGGGAGATTGAGCTTTTTCAGCCAGTCCTCGGCACTGACCTGGTAGAGATAATCCAGTCCGATGACCTTGACCCCGGCACGCGTAAGCGTTTCCATGGCGCGCGCAAAATGCGGCTGCCAGAATGCCAGCGGATCATCCTTGTACTGGTCCAGCGTTACTTCGTCCACGGCGACGACCGCCGTATGCAGGGCATCGCGGCGCTTGCCGGCGAACTGATGCCAGTAGTCGTAATAGACGTTCTCCAGCGGCTCCATCCACCCCAGCCGCGACATCGCCTCGCTGCAGCCGAAGGCGACTACAAGCACGAGCACAAAGCGCCAGGTGCGGCGCAGGCGGAACGACAGGCTGGGCACGCCGGCCATCAGTCGCCGACGTACACGAATGCAGCCCAGAAGAACGGATGGCCGCGGGAAAAATAATACTGCCCCTGGGCGTAACTGCCGCCGCGCAACTCGCGCTGGGCATCGCTGAGGGACTTGAGCGCCGTGTCGCCCTGCTTGATGTTACGGAAGGTCGAGGTCATCAGCGCTTCGGTCGACAGGCTGTCCACGCTCCAGTGCGAAACCAGCAGGCTTTTCGCGCCGGCAAACATGAAGGCGCGCGTCAGTCCGGCAAAACCCTCGCCATTATTCGCCTGCGCAGTGTCGCCGGCGGTATTGCAGGCGGACAAGGCCACCAGGTCGGCGTTGAGTTCCACGTCCTCGATCACTTCTTTCATGGTGAGCATGCCGTCCTCGCCGCCCAGATCGCCTACCAGGGTCAGGGCGAGCGAAGGCTGCGCGCCGCCTTTCGCGCGCACCGCGCCGGCCGCCTGGTCCGCGGCCGGATCCGCGCCGTGCAGGAACTCGCCGCCGAGAAAACCGTGAGTGGCGAAGAGCACGTAGCGGCTGTTCCTGAGTTCGCCCGATTTGGCCATGTTCTCCTGCGCTTCGCCGCCGATGAACATGCGATTGCTGCCGCCCAAGATCTGGGCGATGCTCCTCGCCTCGTTCGCCGTCTCGCGCAAGCGCGGAATGTCGGGCAGTCCATCATTGCCGACGCGGTAACTGCCGGCGAGCAGGCCCAGCGCCGTGAGCGTGGCGGGCGAATAGCGCTGCCCTTGCGGCGGCGAAAATATCGGGTCGGCAAACGCGGTCAGCTCCTGGCGCGTCCCGCTGTACTGCTTCGGG
>CAKKSJ010000277.1 GCA_919902965.1 Burkholderiales bacterium | reverse complement strand
CCGCCACCAGGTCGAAATAGACCTTGCCGCTGCAGCAGATGATGCGCTTCACCGATTCCGGGTCTATGTGCTCGACCTCGCCGAGGACGGGATGGAACTGGCCGTTGGCAAATTCAGACAGCGGCGACATCGCTTCTTTGTTGCGCAGCAGCGACTTGGGCGTCATGATAATCAGCGGCTTGCGGAACTGCCTGATCATCTGCCGCCGCAGCAGATGGAACATCTGCGCCGAGTTCGAAGGCACCACCACCTGCATGTTGTGCTCCGCGCATAGCTGCAGGTAGCGCTCCAGGCGCGCCGAGGAATGCTCCGGGCCCTGCCCCTCGTAGCCGTGCGGCAGCATCATCACCAGGCCGGACACGCGGTTCCATTTGGCCTCGCCCGACGAGATGAACTGATCGATCACCACTTGCGCGCCGTTGGCGAAATCGCCGAACTGCGCTTCCCAGATGACCAGTTCGTTCGGCTCCGCAGTGGAATAGCCGTACTCGAAACCCAGCACCGCCTCCTCGGACAGGACCGAGTCGATCACGGTAAACGGCGCCTGCTTGTCGCTGATGTATTGCAACGGAATGTACGTGCCGGAATCCCATTTTTCGCGATTCTGGTCGTGCAGCACGGCATGGCGATGGACGAAGGTGCCGCGGCCCGAATCCTGTCCGGAAAGGCGCACCGCATAGCCGCTCGCAACCAGGCTGGCATAAGCGAGGTGCTCGGCCATGCCCCAGTCGACGGGCAGCTTGCCCTCGCCCATGGATTTGCGGTCGGCGATCACCTTCTCCACCAGAGGATGCACTTTGAAATCTGCCGGAATGGTGGTGATGCGCTGCGCCATGCGCTGCAGTTCGGCCATGGGCACGGCAGTATCGGCCGCGTCGGTCCATTTCCGGTCGAGAAACGGCACCCAGTCGACCGCATACTTGCTCTTGAAATTGGAGATCACCGGATCAGCGCTGTGCTGTCCGGCGTCAAGCGCGGTGCGCATGCTCCTGATCAATTCGTCTGCTTCCGTTTCCGCGATTACGCCCTGTGCGGACAGTTTGTCGGCGTAGAGCTTGCGCGTGCCGGGGTGCGCCGCAATCCGCTTGTACATCAGCGGCTGGGTTACCGAGGGCGTGTCCTGCTCGTTGTGGCCGAGCTTGCGAAAGCACACGATGTCCACCACCACGTCGCGATGAAACTCCATGCGATAGTCGAGCGCGATCTGTGTCACCAGCACCACCGCCTCGGGGTCGTCGCCGTTGACGTGGAAAATCGGTGCCTCCACCATTTTGGCGACATCGGTGCAATACAGGGTCGAGCGCGAATCGCGCGGATCGGAAGTGGTGAAGCCGATCTGATTGTTGATCACGACGTGCACCGTGCCGCCGGTGCCGTAGCCGCGCGTGTTCGCCAGATTGAGGGTTTCCATCACCACGCCCTGTCCGGCGAAAGCTGCGTCGCCGTGCAGCAGGATGGAGATGACCTGAGTGCCGTCCTTGTCGCCGCGGCGGCGCTGGCGCGCGCGCACCGAACCCTCCACCACCGGATTGGCAATCTCCAGATGCGAGGGATTGAACGCGAGTGACAGGTGCACCGGCCCGCCCGGCGTGGACACGTCGGAGGAGAAACCCTTGTGGTATTTGACATCGCCCGAATGCAGCTCGTCCACGTGGATGCCCTCGAATTCGGCGAACAGGTCCTTGGGCATCTTGCCGAGCACGTTGACGAGCAGATTGAGGCGGCCGCGGTGCGCCATGCCGATGACGATCTCCTGCACGCCCTGGCTGCCGCAGCGCTGCACCAGTTCGTCCACGCATGGAATGACACTCTCCCCGCCTTCGAGGGAAAAACGCTTTTGCCCGACATAACGGGTATGCAGGTACTTCTCCAGGGTCTCGGCCGCAGTGAGCCGGTCGAGGATGTGCTTCTTGGTTTCGGTTGAGTACGTGGGCACGGAACGGATCGATTCGAAGCGCTGCTGCACCCAGCGCTTCTGCGCCGGGTCGGTGATGTACATGTATTCGGTACCGATGGTGCTGCAATACGTTTCGCGCAAGCCCTTGATGATCTCGCGCAGGGTCATGCGCTCCTGGCCGAAATACAGGCTGGCGGCGTCGAACTGCATGTCCATGTCGGTTTCGGTCAAATCGTAGAACGCGGCCTCCAGTTCCTGGATATGCGGGCGCCCCTGGCGTTTGAGCGGGTCGAGCTGTGCCCAGCGGGAGCCCAGGTTCCGGTAGGCCGCAATCAGTTGCTGCACATAGACTTGCTTGCGCGCTACCGTCAGATCGGTCTGCGTCGCCCCAGGGCGCAAGCCACCCTGCTTGGCGCGCAAGGCGAAGGATTCGACGATGGGCGCGTGCGCGACGTCGCGATCCTCGGCCGCCTTTCCCGGTCCGGCGACAAGCTGCATCTGATCGAAATACGCCCGCCACTGCTCCGGTACCGAACCCGGATCGTCGAGGTAGGATTCGTACAGATCCTCGATGTATGGGGCGTTGCCCCCGAACAGATGGGAATTGCTCTGAAATTGTTTCAGCATAAAGGCGGCTCGCGTCGCAATGGGCGGGAATCGGAATACACAAAAGACACAAGGGCCGCGGAAGGAAAACCGGCTAGCCCGGCCTTCCCCCGTGGCCCTCGCGGCGGGGACTATCTTCTCAGTCTTCTCAGCGTTTGTCGATAGGCTTTACGTCGCGCAAGGCGGGCCCGGTGTAGACCTGGCGCGGCCGGCCGATCTTGTATTCCGGATCGGTGATCATCTCCTGCCACTGCGCAATCCAGCCCACGGTGCGCGCAAGCGAGAAAATGCCGGTGAACATTGACACCGGGATGCCCAGCGCTTTCTGCACGATGCCGGAATAATAATCGACGTTCGGGTAGAGCTTGCGCTTGACGAAATAATCGTCTTCGAGCGCCACTTTTTCCAGCGCCATGGCGAGCTTGAACAGCGGATCGTTTTCCAGGCCCAGTTCGCCCAGTACCTCGTAGCAGGTTTCGCGCATCAGCTTGGCGCGCGGGTCGTAGTTCTTGTAGACGCGGTGCCCGAAGCCCATGAGACGCACGCCTGAATCCGGATCCTTCGCCTTGGCGACGAATTCGCCCAGTTTCGCCTCGCCGCCCTGCGCCTGGATTTCCTGCAGCATGTTCAGGCAGGCTTCGTTCGCGCCGCCGTGCGCCGGACCCCACAGGCAGGCGACCCCGGCCGCGATCGCGGCGAACGGGTTGGTTCCCGACGAACCGCACAGTCGCACCGTGGAAGTCGAGGCGTTCTGCTCGTGATCGGCGTGCAGGATGAATATGCGGTCCAGCGCGCGCACCACCACCTCATTGGGTTTGTATTCCTCGCAGGGTGTGCCGAACATCATGCGCAGGAAATTGGCCGTGTAAGACAGTTCGTTGCGCGGATAGATATACGGCTGCCCCATCGAATACTTGTAGGACATCGCGACTAGTGTCGGCATTTTCGCGATCAGGCGCAGCGCCGAAATGTCGCGGTCCCTCGGATCGTTGATGTCGAGGGAGTCGTGATAGAAGGCCGACAGGGCGCCCACCAGTCCGGTCAGCACCGCCATCGGGTGCGCGTCGCGGCGGAAACCGCGCAGAAAAAACTGCATCTGCTCGTTCACCATGGTGTGATGCGTCACCAGGTCGTCGAATTCCGCTTTCTGTGCGCTATCGGGCAACTCGCCATACAGCAGCAGGTAGCAGGTATCCAGGAAGTCGCAATGCGCGGCGATCTGCTCGATCGGGTAGCCTCGATACCTCAGTTCGCCCTTGTCTCCGTCGATGTAGGTGATTTTCGAATTGCACGCCGCGGTCGACAGAAATCCCGTGTCGTAGGTGAACATGCCGGTCTTGCCGTAAAGAGCGCGAACATCGATGACATCGGGGCCGGCAGTGCCGCCAAATACGGGGAAATCGATCGATTTGCCGTCGCCGTAATTGAGCGTGGCTTTACCTTTTGCCTCCATCAACATCTCCTTTGCATTATTGCT
This sequence comes from Burkholderiales bacterium, assembly GCA_919902965.1. Lineage (GTDB taxonomy): Bacteria > Pseudomonadota > Gammaproteobacteria > Burkholderiales > SG8-39 > 2-12-FULL-64-23. The sequence continues at coordinate 4,918 of CAKKSJ010000277.1, read as the reverse complement.
GGATAACTACAACCGGAATGTTCTCTGAGCGCCGCGTATGCGCCCTGCCGTCTCGGCGAGCCCCGCCAGTTTGACCTAAGTCTGGTCCTTGGACAACCGCTGGCGCGCCATTAGTTCGAGCGGGAAGGGTGTGGTCCCGTGCATCTCCTGGACGGAGGGGAAAAAGCGGGATGCGTCAGACAGGAGGACCGAAATCTTCGGATTGAGTCCCGTCGCGATGAGCTTGCATGCGATTCGAATACCCTCGTCCCGGACCATGCACGTGTAGCGCTCGAGTCCACGCTCGGTCTCGGGGACTTCCTTGAAGTCAAAGTATTCACTGGCGCTCTGCGGCGGTTTGAGTATCACGACTGCTGCCTTTTGCTCGTCCTCCTCTATGCGGCCGCGATAGGTCGCCTGGTAGTACGCGGGTGAAAGGTCTTCGTGCGAGATATTGAAATCGCGCTCGTAGGGCTTATGCGTAAACATCTCGACCCGGTCGGCCTCCGAGACGGCCATCGCGAATATGCACCCCGGAAACTGGGCTTTGGACTTCTGGTAGGCCTCAAACAGTAGCCCACCGTAGGTGCGTTCCTCATCCTTGTCCCCACCGGCCGGCGCCTTTTGCCGCGGGGCTGGCGCCGCTGCGGCTGCGCTGCTCATCGTTGCGCGCACAGGTGGAACGCGCTCAGTGTCCGCTTCCATAGGCAGATTCCGGTATTTCTCCGGCAGGCGATACTTGCTCCAGTACGACGGGTCCGGCCGCACGATCTTGCCCTTCAGGTAAGGCAAGCGCAGCGTGATGGTCGTGCCCTGGTCGATCACGCTTTCCATTGACAGCTCGCCGCCGAACTCCGCGACCGTCTGGCGCACAAATACGAAGCCGAGCGAATGCAGATCCCCGTCCAGGGTGTGGCGCTCGGCAAGAAGCTGCTCGATCTTCTCTGCAGACATGCCCACGCCGTCGTCGCGCATGTGCAGCGCCACGCGGTCGCCTTCGACCACCGTGCTCACGTGGACCGCGCCCGCCTTGCGCCCTCTCATCGCATCGACGGCATTCATGACCAAATTGAAGTACATGCGGCGGAAACGCGGACGTCTGCCGACAACGACCGCCGAGTCCATGCGTTCGAGGAGCAGTTCCACGCGCGCCTCGGACTTCTCGACGACGTAGCCGCGGACGACGTCCTGCGTGAAATTGCGGATTTCGTCCGCGATATCGATCTCCTCCCGCAAGTCCGGATTGTTCGACTCCTCGCGAAACGCCGCAATGCGCAGATGCACGCCGTAGAGCCAGCTGATGCAGTTGCGGTAATGGCGCCGCGAGCGCACGGAGCGCGCCTCTTCGGGCAGGAAGGACAGCACCGGATCCGAGCGCCCCCACAGCGGACTCAGAATGAGATGGCAGGCTTCGTGAATGATATTGACGTAGCGCTGTCCGAGAATCAGCACCGTTCGGTCGGGCGAGAAACTCTTTACCGCGTTGGAGTAGTCCTGGAACGCGCGGCGGAGCGCGCCGAGCTTGGACTTCAGCTCCTGGACGTCCGCCCCGTGCAGAACCCGTGCCTGCTCGATATTGTAGATCTCGAGGTCGGTATTCAGGGTGACGTGGTAATGCAGGATATCGTTGAAGAAGGCCTCGACACGCAGGTCGTGGATGAGAAATTTGATCTCGGCGACTTCCTTCTTGATCCCCTCCTTGTAGTCGGGCATAGCCCCGGAGGAATCGTCTGCTCGACCCGTCGTCACGGCTCAGCTCCTCTAATCAACGTCGAAGAACCAGCCAATTATACAGGCGGGAGGATTCGTTTCCACGCATTCACCGCGCCGTTCGCCTTCCACCGCTGCTCCCGGCTGGGACGCAAATATCCTCACGTGGGGGGCTCGGTTCGACGAGCCCCCCAAGCCTACCCTGACAAATCCAACCGAAACTACTTCCTGCCGCCCTCGGCAGCCCACTTCTCGAGCATGTCGGTGGTGACGGACTTGGGACGCTCGAGGGCGTAGCCCAGGGCGCGGTCCCAGGTGATATTGGCCATGCAGCCAAGCGCGCGGCCCACGCCGAACAGGACGGTATAAAAGTCCCAGTTCTTGAGGCCGTAGTACCACTGGATAACGCCGGATTGCGCGTCGACGTTCGGCCAGGGGTTCTTGGTGTGACCGTGCTCGCCCAGGACGACCGGGGCAACTTCGAAAATCATGGAGACCAGCTTGAACAGCGGGTCGTCCTTAAGGCCGGGAGTCCTGAGGCAGAATTCACGCTGCGACATATAGCGCGGATCGGTTTTGCGCAGAACGGCGTGGCCATAGCCCGGAATGACCTGGCCAGAATTGAGCGTATCCCAGAGGGCCTTGGTGATCAATTCCTTGGTGGGCTCAATACCTTTGCAGTACTTCTCCTGGAACTTCATGGTCCAGCTCAGCACTTCCTGGTTGGCAAGGCCGTGCAGCGGACCCGCGAGGCCGTTGAGCCCGGCAGAGTAAGCATAGTAGGGATCGGACAATGCCGAGTGCACAAGGTGGGTGGTGTGCGCCGAAACGTTGCCGGACTCGTGGTCGGAGTGCAGAATGAAATACATGCGGGCCACGTCTTTGTACTGTTCGCTCTGGCCGATCATGTGGGCAAAATTGGCGCCCATGTCCAGCTTGGAATCGATGGCGACCTGCTTGTCGTCCCTGTACTTCAGGTTGTAAATGAAGGCGGCGATAACGGGGATGCGGGCCACCAGGTCGCTGGCATCCTCGTACAGGGATTCCCAGGCATTCATCTTGTTGAATTTGCCGGAGTTGTAGTGCGCGACAAACTTGGAATCCTTCTGTAATGCAAGGACACCAGTGGAGAGCATTACCATCGGATGGCTGTCCAGTGGCAGGGCACGGAGTACGTCAAATACGTACTTGGGAACTTCCTGCCGCGTTTTCCACTGCGCAAGGACTTCGTCCACCTGGGCCTGGGTGGGTATCTCGCCGGTCAGAAGGAAGTACCAGAACGACTCGACGGTCGGATAGGTGGAGCCGGAAGCCTTGGGCAGGGCCGCAAAGGTTTCCGGAATGGTTTTGCCACTGAAGCGGATCCCTTCCTGCGGATCAAGGTAGGAGACGTCGGTGACCAGACATCTGACGTCACGGGCCCCGCCGATACATTGCCCGATATCGACCTTGTCAATGACAACGTCTGCGTTTTCCTTGAGGAGTTTTGCGGTACGCGGGCGGTGCGCTTGAATCTTTTCCGACAACTTTTCTTTAAGCTGCGTCATCTGGCTGATCTCCGATTGCGTGGAACCTTGCGATTTGGATTTTTCCGACAATTTGTCCAGTACCTGTGCCATGTGCCTGATCTCCTATTGCATGCTAAGTTTAAATTCCTTGAGAATCCGTACGGTCCCGGCATTCGCGCATCCACTGCACCACCTCGGCTAAGCGCGTTTCGCGGCACTCGGTGCGCGCGCGCACCAGATCCCAGAGCTCGTCGTCTGTATAAGCTAGCAGCGTCTGGAACGAATTTAGGCGTTCGCCCTGCAGTTGGTCGCCGTGCTTTTCCAGAAAGCGCTCCAGTACCAAGTCAAGCTCCAGCAAACCGCGGCGGCATTGCCAGCGCAACCGGTTAAGCTGTTCCGTGGTCATTTGCCGACCCTGCCTGTACTGGGGGTGTCCGAATCCAATTCGGGCACGCCAGTGAAAACCAGATACCGCACGCGCCCAGCGTCATTCGCGTTTCCTGATTTTCGCGCAACATTGACTGCCAATATTGATTTGTATCAATAGCGGAGGAAATTGTGCCGATGGCCGTCACAAGGAGCGCGGCCGGCCGCGGCAAAAAAGGGGAGGCCAGAGCCTGCTAACCGAGCGAATTGCCGTAAAAATGCTTGTCGGTCCGATAAAAACCACGCCGGAATTCCACCGGTTTTTCGCCGTAGCTGAAGGCCACGCGTTCGACGCACAGCAATGGTTCGTCCTTCGGCACACGCAGCAGCTCCGCCACGCTCGCATCCGCCGCGACAGCACGGATTTTTTCCTCCGCACGGATCATGCGCGTTCCGAACTCCGTCTCGAACAACTTGTACATCGAACCTTTGTATTCGTTGAAGATCGCCGCGCTAAGGTTCTTGAAGGTCGTGCCGGGCAGATAGATTTGCTCGAATACCGTGGGTTCCTCGCCAAAGCTGAGCACGCGCCGGATGACCACCACAGCATCGCCCGCACTCAGTTCGAGCAGGTGCGCAACCTCGGCGCTGGCGCGCGCGCGCTTGCAATCCAGAAGTCGGCTGGCGGGCCATTCCTGCTCGCCTACATCCGGCATCAGCCGCAAAAAACGGAACTGCGCGCGTGCCTCGTCGTGGGTCGCGACGAAAGTGCCCTTGCCCTGGCGACGCAACAGATGCTTCTCGGCAGAGAGCTCGTCTATGGCCTTGCGCACCGTGCCCTGGCTCACCTTGTAGCGCAGCGCCAGTTCAAATTCGCTTGGAATCGCCTCGCCCGGCCGCCATTCCCCGGACTGCAGGCTTTGCATGATCAATCCCTTGATCTGCCGGTACAGGGGACTGAATGTCGGTGCCGGATGGTTCATTCCTGCATTTCAGCACAAAAAACTCGGACACGTCCATACGACTTTGCGTCTGGAACAGGACGGGCGAAGCGAATACGCGAGTCCGCGCTGCAGCCCGGGCAGGAAGATTGACCTTTGTCAAACCAGTGTCAATACTCGATTGACACTCAGGCGCATTGAACCTAGTATTTTCGATGCCAAGCGGGGATATCCTTTTGCTCTGCAATGTTCGTACAGCATCCTTAGAGGCCATTTCAGAATTACTGATATGGCCCCTGACTTTGGGGAGCACAAGGGGATGCGCCCCGAAGGTCTCGACCCCGCTCGACGGGAAAGTCCCCTTGGGGATATCCCCTCATTTTGTAATCAGATCTTAGCCTAGCAACCGACTGA